>DAPKRP010000920.1:0-2127 GCA_031800515.1 Polyangiaceae bacterium LLY-WYZ-14_1
CTCGGCGTCGAAGGCCAGGCAACCCAGCGCGTCGCCCACGCCGGCGAGCCCCCGAGCCCCCGTGTCCTCCCGATAGGCTCCGTATCCATCCCCGACGTAGAGGAGGCTCCCGCCGTCCGCTTCCAGCCGGGTGAAGAACAGGTCCAGGGGCGGGGTACCATCCACGTCGATGACGCAGGCGCCGGAGGCCATCGTGTCCCGCGCATCCGGCGTGACGAAGGAGCGCTCGTGGGTGATGCCCCAGGCGGCGGTGACGTCGACGAAGCGGGCGCCTTCGGGGACGGGGATGTCGTCGTCGTCTCCACCGGCGTCCGGCTCGGAGCCCGCGTCCCGTCCGGCGTCCAGGGGGCCGGCGTCCGGGGGCCCGGCATCGACCGGCGGCCGCCCCGCGTCGTCCTCGTCGCCGCGCCCCGCATCCCGGTCCGAGGAACGCGCGCCGCCGCCGCAGGCCGTGACCACGGCCAGCAGGGCGACGAGGAGGGCCCGGGGTCCGGCGAGGAGAAACGGGTCACGGGCGCGGTGGGTCGTCACGTTGGCGTTCCTGGTTCGCGGTTGCGTTCGATCAGGCCGAGGGGCTCGGCCTAGCGGCGGATGACGAGCTCCCGGTCGACCCGCACCGGCCCGACCTCCGTCGTCGACCCATCGGGCCAGTGCACCCGGAGGGCGACGGGGTCGCGCCGGGGAAAGCCGAAATGGAGCCGGGGGTCGAACGCTCCGCCGTAGCCTTCCCCCACCACCCGGTGCCGGACACGGGTGACCCCCGCCTGGACGGCTTCGACGCGAGCCCCGATCGCCTCCGGGTTGGCGGCGTCGCCGACCAACCGGATCCGGAGCCAGTGGCCCGCCGCCCGATCGTTTCGAAGGAGCTGGGGGGGGCCGGACAGGTTGCCGAGGACGACGTCCAGGTCTCCGTCGTCGTCCAGGTCCACGAGGCTGATCCCTCGGCTCGACCAGGCATCCCCGAGGGCGTCCCCGGGGGACGGGGCGACCGCCAGGAGCCGTCCCGTGCCGTCGTTGAGGTAGAGGTTCGTCGGCTGGGCATGGTCCCCGTCGTAGCGGCCGAAGCCGCGTTCCCGGAGCAACCCCAGAATGCGATCGGGGAAGATGTGTCCGGTCGCCTCGACCAGGTCGACGTCGCCGTCGAGGTCCAGGTCGCCGAGCGCTGGTCCCCAGCGAAGCGTGCCTTCCCGGGCCTCCGTCCCCGTGTCCGGGCCGTCTTCGAGGATGAAATCCCCGGCGGAGCGGTGGACCGCCGTCGGGTCGGACTCGAAGCCGGTGACGACGTGGTCGAGGATCCCGTCCCCGTCGAGGTCCCCCTGGGACCAGCCCATCGTGTCGAGACCGAGCCCCTGGTAATCCACGCCGATGGCGAGGTCCGCCGCGACGTCCCGAAGGCGCCCCCCCGGTCGACCGTCCCGGCTCAGGACGAAGTCGTCCCGCTGGAAGTCATTCCCGACGAAGACGTCCAGGCTGTCGTCGAGGTCGAAGTCGACCACCCCGACCACCAGGGTGTGCTCGGGTTGGGTCAGCTCCTCCGAGAAGGCGATGGTTCGGTCCCGCCAGATGCCGTCGCCCCCCCGGAGCAAGAGCAGACTGGCGACGGGATCGAGAAACCCGGTCTCCGCCTCGCAGGGGATCGGATCGCACTCCTCCCGCGCCAGCACTTCCCGGTCCCAGACCGCGTTGCCGGCGACGACCAGGTCGACGTCCCCATCCCCGTCGAGGTCCCCCGCCGCGGCGCCCACGTACTGACCCTTGTCGACGAACCCGGGCTCGAGGAGCAGGCGCTCCGGGGCGGCGACGAAGCGGCCGTCGTCGTTCCGGAAGAAGCTGATGTGGCCCAGCCCGGTGAGCAACAGGTCCTGGTCCCCGTCGCCGTCGTCATCGAAGGGCAGGCAGCCGTAGACGTCGGGCAGGCCAGCGAGCCCCCGGTCGGCGGTCTCGTCGGTGTAGGCGCCCACCTCGTCCGCCACGTAGAGGCGGGAGCCGTCCCCGTCCCCTTCCCGCAGGCCGAAGAAGAGGTCGAGGGGCGCGCGCCCGTCGACGTCCACGGGGCAGACGGGGGCGGTGAGGATGTCCGGGGTGGTCTCGACGTCCAGGTCCACCCGCCCTCGTTCGTGGCCCACC
>DAPKRP010000921.1:0-5258 GCA_031800515.1 Polyangiaceae bacterium LLY-WYZ-14_1
GACCCGGGTGCAGCGGGCCGAGGACGTGCTCGAGCTCGCCGACCTTCCGGGCCGGGAGCTGGTCCTCGAAGACGGGGACGTCGTGCTCCTCGGCGACCCGGAGCAGGCGGTGGCCATCGAGGTCTCCCTCGACGAGGCGAACGACGCGCGGATCGTCTCGATGCGCCGGGTGGACGAGCTCGCCGAGGCGGAAGCCCTGGTCGAATCCGATGGTGAGCTCCTCCGGCGGGTCTACGAGGCCCAGAAGGCCATCGCCGCAGCCGTCGACGTCGACGAGGTCGTCGACGCCGTCGCTACCCAGGTGTTCGCCTTTCTGCCGCGGGCGACGCACGTGACGGCCGCCCTCCGGCAGGCGGACGAGCTGCCCGGCGAGGCCCCCGGGGCGACGTCCCGGGGGGACGGCTCGGAGGCGGGGGGCCGACGCTCGGGCGGCGTATCGAGCCCGGGTCGCTACGTCCCCGTCGGTACCCGGGTGCGGGACGGCAGCCCCCCGGGGGAGCAGGTCCCGGTGACCCGGAGCGTGTTCCGGAAGGTCATCGAGGAGCGGGCGGCGGTGCTCGCTGCGGACGCCCCCCGGGAGGTCGGCGAGACCGCCTCCCTGATGGCGGCCCGAATCCGGTCCACCATCGGGGTCCCCCTCTGGCGGGGGGACGCCATCCTCGGGGTCCTGCAGGTCGACAATCGGGGGGCGAGCGGGCTCTTTCGGGAGCCGGACCTGGACGTCCTCGCCGTGCTGGCGGGGAGCGCCAGCCACGCCTTCGAACGAGCGCGGCTCGTCCAGCGGCTCCGGGTCGCCGAGGAGCAACAGCGGTCCGAGAACGTCTACCTGAAGCGGCGGGCCGAGCATCAGCGCTTCGACGGCATCGTCGGGGAGTCGGCGTCGATGGGACGGCTCCTCGACCAGGTCCGGAAGGTCGTCGATACCCGGGTCACCGTGCTCATCGAGGGCGAGACCGGGACCGGCAAGGAGCTCGTCGCCAGCGCCGTCCACTACTGGTCGAAGCGTCGGGACAAGCTCTTCGTGGCCCAGAACTGCGCCGCCATGCCGGAGAACCTGCTCGAGAGCGAGCTCTTCGGGCACAAGAAGGGGGCCTTCACCGGCGCCACGGAAGACAAGAAGGGGCTCTTCGAGCTCGCGGACCAGGGGACCTTGTTCCTCGACGAGGTCGGCGAGATGCCCCTGTCCCTTCAGGCGAAGCTCCTCCGGGTTCTCCAGGAGGGGGAGGTCCGCCCGGTCGGCTCCAACGTCACCCGCCGGGTGGATACGCGGATCGTCGCCGCGACCAACCGAGACCTCGAACGGGAGGTCGCGGAGGGTCGATTCCGGGAAGACCTCTTCTACCGGCTGCGGGTGTTTCCCCTTCAGGTGCCTGCCCTGCGGGAGCGTCGGGAAGACGTTCCGCTCCTGGCCCGGCATTTCCTCGAGCGCTACGCCCGGGAGTTCGGCCGGGCGGTCGGCGGCTTCTCCCAGCGGGCGATGGAGCTGTTGCAGGCCTACGACTGGCCCGGAAACGTCCGGGAGCTCGAAAACGAGGTCCAGCGGCTCGTGATCCAGGCGGAGGAGGGCGGTTTCGTCCAGCCGGAGGACGTGAGCCCCCGGGTTCGAAAGGCGGGGGGCCTCCTGGACCAGGTGCAGCCGAAGAAGGGAACCCTCAAGGAAGTCATGGAACAGGTCGAAAAGACCTACCTCCTGCGGGCCCTCGAAGAGCACGGGAACAACAAGAGCGCGACCGCTAAGACCCTCGGGATCACCCGGGAAGGCCTGCACAAGAAACTCAAGAATTTCGGATTGAGCTAGTGTCCTTCCTCCGCGATGGCCTCGGTGCGCTGTTGGTCCTCGCCGCCCTCGGCGCCCTCCTGCTCGGGCTCGTCGAGCTCCGAGGCCACGATTACGTCGGGGCGCTCCTTCTCACCTTCGCCGGTCTGTCGCTTCTTCGGGGCGGGGTCGAGCTGCTCCGGGGCACGGTGGGGGAATGAGCCGTCTCCCCGCCGCCAGGCGCGTCGTCGCCGTCGCCGCCGTCGTCTCCATCGGCCTTGGCTGCGGCGAATCGGCGACGGATGCCCTGGCCACGGGTGGGGGCACCCCGGCGACGGGACCATCGGCGACCCCCCGGGAAGAGGCCTCCCCGGTCCTCACCGTGGCCGGTCAGGGGCTCTCCCTGGACGAGCTCCGCTGGGCTCGGGAGGCCCTGGCGGCGGCCGACGGCCCCCTGCCACGATTCGACGACGCCCTCCCGGAAGCTCGGGTGGGGCCGCGCTCCCCGGCCCTCGCCGCGCTGCTGGCCCGGGAGCTCCTCGCCGTAGCGGCGGCGCGCCGCGGCTTCGACGAGGGCGCCGCCGTCGAGCGGGTGGCCACCCAGGCGATGGTGCAACGTCTCCTCGCCGAGGAGGTCGAGGCGCCCCTTCCTCCGAGCGCCTTCCCCGACGATGAGGTCCGCGCTCGCTACGAGGGCGACGACCGTTTCGTCGCCCCGGAGCGGCGGAGTAGCCGCCATCTCCTCGCCCGCTTTCCGGCGCGTCTGGCGCGGGTCGACGCCTTCGCCGACGAGGTCCGGGAACCGGTCCAGGAGGTGCTCGGACCGATTCTCGAAACCCTGCAGGCGGCGGGCGGCATCGATCCCGCCGCCCCGGCGCCGGAGGCGACCCTTCCGGAGGGGATGACCTGGGTGGTCGAGGAGGTGCCGCCCTTCGGTCCCGACGGAGCCCTGGATCCAGCCTATCGGGACGCGTTGTTCTCCCTGCCGGGACCCGGCGTGGTGCCTCGCATCGTCGAGAGCACCTTCGGCTTTCACCTCATCGAGGTCACCGAGGTCACCCCAGCCCGAAGCGTGCCCTTCGCCGAGGCCGAGCCCGCCCTCCGCCGGGAGATGGCCGTCGAGGCCCGCCGGGAACGCCTGGAAGAGCTTCTGGCCACCCTTCGCCAGCAGGCTCGGGTCGTCGTCGACCAGGCGGCGATGGCGGGCGTGCTCGCCCTTCCGGCGGAGCGTCTCGGCGCTGTCTTTCCGGCGGACCGGGCCCGGTGACCGGACCGAGCCCGTCCTCGCCACCCGCCTCCCTTCGGAGGGAGGCGCCCCGGGACCAGGCGGAGAGCGAGTTCACCCCGATCCTCCGCCGGCTCTGGGCGCGGGACGAGACCGTGCTGGCGGTGGCCTTCGTCGACCAGGAGGGGGAGTGCATCGACTATTGCTCCAGCCTCGATCCCTTCGACGCCAAGATCGCCGGAGCCCACATGCTGGTGGTCGTCGCCGAGACGGCGGAGCGGCTTCGAGCCCTCGATGGGGGCGAGACCCAACGCGTGTCCCTACTGGGGGACGAGCGGGAGATCCTGGTGCGTCGCCTCAGCGAGGACTACGCCCTGGTCGTCGTCGCCGCCCCGTCGACGAACCACCGCCAGGCGCTCCACGAGGGCATCGAGGAGGCCGCGTCCGCCCTCCGGCAGGAAGCCAAGATCGAGCGCCCCGCCTGGGACCTGACCGCCCACTCCCTCCACGTCCAGCTCCGGGCCGCCGTCGGCTGGCCCTACGCCCCCTTGTCCTACCTCGAAAGGGGTCGGCGGGTGCGGGTCACGGAGGTGCTCGGCCGCTGGGTCGAGGCGGGGGGCGGCTCCGACGGCAGCACCATCGAGGGCTTTCGGGTGCGCACGGCGATGGGGGAGGAGCTCACCCTGGTCTACGACCCGGACCAGGACGCCTGGATCCGCCGCTGATCGGGTCCGGGACGGTCGAGCATCCGGGCGCGCCCCTGCTAGGCTCGCGGGCCGTGACCAATACGAGCGGCCAGTCCCCCCCGGCGGGTGAACCCCGGATCGGCACCGTCCTCGCGGGGAACCGTATCGTCCGACACGTCGCCGACGGCGCCATGGGTCGCGTCTACGAGGCGACCCCGGAGGATGGCGCCGGCGAGCCGGTCCGACGCGCGGTCAAGGTGCTGCACCCCCACGTCGCCAAGGACGAGGTGAGCGTCGAACGCTTCAAGCGGGAATTCGAGACCGCGGAGCTCCTCGACCACCCCCACATCGTTCGGGTCTTCGACTTCGGGGAGACGGGCGACGGTTCCTGGTACCTGGCGATGGAGTTTCTCGAGGGGGAGGAGCTCGGGGAGCGGTTGCGGCGAGAGCAACGCCTGCCCCTGGCCGACGCCCTCCGCATCGGCGCTCAGATCGGCCTGGCCCTGGACCACGCCCATTCCTTCGGGGTGATCCACCGGGACCTGAAGCCGGACAACGTGTTCCTCTGCCGGGGCTCGGAGGGGGACGTGGTGAAGATCCTCGATTTCGGCTCGGTCAAGCTGCAGGTGGAGATGGGCCCGAAGCTCACCGCCTTCGGAACGACCCTCGGGTCGCCCTATTACATGTCCCCGGAGCAGGCGATGGGTCTGGCGGACGTCGACCCCCGGACCGACGTCTTCGCCTTGGCCGCGATCACCTACGAGATGCTCGCCGGGCGGGTTCCCTTCGAGGGGAAGTCGGTGGCCGAGATCCTCATGAGCATCGTCAACGCGGACCCCACGCCCCTGTCCCAGGCGTCCGCCGAGGCGCCGAAGCACCTCGACGCGGTCTTCGAGCAGGGGCTCCGGAAGGACAAGTCGGAGCGCTTCGCCACCGCCAGCGCCTTTGCCAGCGCCCTGGCGGGAGCAGCGGGGGTCTCCGGAGGCGCCGAGGCGGCGGCCCGCACGCCCCTGGTCGAGCTGGCCCGGACGATCGAGGCCCAACCCCAGCGGGTCCCCGAGCCCCCCGGGAAGAAAGGGCCGGACCGGGTGGCGGACCGTGCCCGTCTGGCCGTGGACGCCAGCGAGGCCCCCGCCGGGGTGGGCAGCGCGGCGGGGACCGGGGTCGTGATCGCCCTGGTCGTCACCGGGCTAGCCCTTCTAGGGACCGCCTTCTTCCTCCTCGCCGGCTAGCAGCCTGGTGAATGATCCCGGTTGATGGGTCGGCGTCGCGATGGGGTCGCCTGGCGTGCCGGCGAACCGAGGCAATCCGGTAGGATTGTCGAGCGTGAGCCGGTGCGGCAGGCGGCCTCAGCGCGGCGTCGAGGCGCAACCCGGATCGTTCACCAGGCTGCTAGGGAGTGTCCATAAAGGGACGGGCCGGAGGCCCAGCCCCTTCGTGCGGGTGCGGGTCTGCGTGCAGGTTCACGAACACGAACACGTGCACGTCGACGTGCACGTGCACGTGAAGGTCCACGTACACGTTCAGGTTCACGTCGACGTGCAGGTCCACGTGCACGTGCACGTCCACGTAGCCCGGCTTCGCCGGGCTT
>DAPKRP010000922.1:0-4129 GCA_031800515.1 Polyangiaceae bacterium LLY-WYZ-14_1
GACCTGCCCCCTTCGTCGGCCGCTGGTCGGCTGCCCGTCGGGCTCGTCGTCGACCCGGCGACCGGACCTTGTTTCTGGTGACGGTGGATCGCGGGTTGGGCGGGAACGTCGAGCAGCTGGTCGCCCCGGCGGAGGCCCCCACCCGCTACGAGCTCCGCGCCCGCTGGCCCATGCCGATCGGCGAGGGGAACGGATTCGTCCGCCCCATCGACCCGAGCGGCGCGACGACCGCGACGGTCAGCCAGATCCTCGACGGCCCCGACCCCCAGGTGTTCCTCGCCCACGACGACGGGTCGTCGTTTCTCGTCGTCCGGGGCACCACGGAGGGCCCACCGGTCGATCCGTCCGACGGGTCCGCTCCCTCGGCACCCCTGGTCGACCTCGGAGCGAGGTCGCCCGTTCTCGGGAGAGACGTCACCGTCGAAACCCGCGTCGTGCTCCTGGCCGAACCGTCCCGTCGCCCGTCCGCCCCGGACCGCTTCGGCCTGCGGGATACTCGCTTGCTCGTCGAGGATGCCGTCCCCGACCGCCCGCCGACGGCGCTGGCCTTCCGCCGCGGCCTCGGGCGACCAGAGATCCAGCCGCTGAACGCGCGGCGGGTGGCGATCGAGGAAGTACGTTTCTCGCGGGAGGAGATGCCATGAGGAAGACCGAAGCGGGGGTGGCGGACGCGCGACGAAGGGTCTCCGGGACGCCTAACAGAACCGGAGAAGAGACCTTTCGAAGGACCGCCTTCCGAGGGATCCCGTGGCTCGTCGTCATCGTCGCCGGCGGCGCCGTCGCCGCCTGCGAGGGCGATGGCCCGGGGGGTGGTCGCATCGACGCGGACGCCGGGGCGGACGCTGGAGCCGATGACGGTCGTGGCGGAGAGGACGGCGGCCCTCGGGATGCCGGGGATGGGGACGGCGGACCAAGGGACGCCGGCGGGGACGAACCGCCCCGTCCGATCTTTTTCAAAGCCTCGAACGCCGCCCCGGAGGACAACTTCGGCCAGGGGGTGGCCTTCGACGGGGACACCCTGATCGTCGGTGCCCCCAACGAGGACAGCGACGCGCAAGAGGTCGACGGGGACCAGGACAACGACCGCCTCGACGACGCCGGGGCGGTCTACGTCTTTCGCCGAGAGGAGGAGGGCTGGCGGCAAGAGGCCTACGTCAAGGCGCCGAATCCGGGCGCGCTGGACCGCTTCGGAGACGTGGTCGCCCTCGACGGCGACCTCCTCGCGGTGGGGACGAGCCTCGAGGACTCGGGAGGTCGGGGGCCCGGGGCGGACCCCTTCGACGACGACGCGCCGGGCAGTGGCGCCGTCTACCTCTTCCGCCGGGGCGCCGACGGCTGGACCTTCGAGGCCTTCCTCAAAGCCTCGAACGCCGACCCGGGAGACGGCTTCGGCATCGCCGTCGCGATCGATGGGGAGGTCGTGGTCGTCGGTGCGGATGGGGAATCGTCCCTCGACGGTACGGACCCCGACGACAACGACGGGGCGAGCGCGGGGGCGGCCTACGTGTTTCGGCGCGTCGCCGGCACCTGGGAGGAAGAGGCCTATCTCAAACCCGACGTCCTGGACGTCGACGACCGCTTCGGCGAGGCCGTCGACATCCTCGGCGACACCATCGTGGTCGGCGCGACGGGGGAAGACGGCGGCGTTGGCGAGGTGAATGGCGACGCGGAGGACGACACCGCCGAATCCGCCGGGGCCGC
This sequence comes from Polyangiaceae bacterium LLY-WYZ-14_1, assembly GCA_031800515.1. GTDB lineage: Bacteria > Myxococcota_A > Polyangia > Polyangiales > DAPKRP01 > DAPKRP01. The sequence goes on from DAPKRP010000922.1 coordinate 1,702, forward strand.
CTACGTCTTCCGACGGGGTCCGGAGGGCGGGTGGAGCCAGGAGGCCTATTTGAAGTCGTCGAACCCGCGATTCCTCGACAGCTTCGGTGGCACCGTGAGCATCGCCGGCGACCGCATCCTGGTGGGGGCGCCCCTGGAGTTCGGAAGCGGGCAGGGCGTCGACCCCACCGACGACGACGGCACACCGGCCGCCGGCGCCGCCTACGTCTACCGCCGGGGGCCGGAGGGTTGGTCCCAGGAGGCCTACCTCAAGGCGAGCAACACGGGCTCCGGAGACGGCTTCGGCACGACCTGTGACCTTCGGGGATCCTGGATCGCCTGCGGCGCGCCCGGCGAGGAGAGCGCCGGCCCCCTCTCCGCGCCGACCCCCGAGGACAACAGCATCTCCACCGCCGGCGCGGTCTATCTGTTTCGGCGGGGGGAGGGTGGCGGCGGCGATGGGGTCTGGAATCCCGCCGGTTTCCTGAAGCCGGAACGCCCCCTCGAGCTCGGGCTCTTCGGGACCGCCCTGGCCCTGACCGACGACGAGGCCGTGGTGGTCGGCCACCCGGGGGATGCGAGCGCCGCGACCGGGGTGGGCGGCGACCCCCTTGGCTTCGACGCCGTGGAGGCCGGCGCGGTCTACCTCCTGCCGCTGGCCCTGGCCGCCGACTGATCCGCCGACTCGCCCGCCACCCGAGCCGCTGCCGACCGAGCGCGCCGCCGGGGTCAGGCCCGGAGGGCGTTTCGGGCGATGACCAGGCGCTGGACCTCGCTCGTCCCCTCGTAGATCTGGGTGACCCGGACGTCCCGAAGGGCGCGTTCCACCGCGTATTCTCGCATGTAGCCGTAGCCGCCGTGGACCTGCAGGGCGCGATTGCAGACGGCCCAGGCGGCCTCGCTGGCATAGAGCTTCGCCATCGACGCCTCCTGGGTGAAGGGCTGGGCGTCGGACTTCAGCCGGGCCGCCCGCCAGGTCAGGAGCCGCGCGGCGTCGAGCTCCATCCGGCTATCGGCGATCATCCACTGCACCGCCTGGAAGTCGGCGATGGACCGCTCGAACGCCTTTCGGTCCTTGGCGTAGGCGATGGCATCTCCGAGGGCGCCCTCGGCGATTCCGATGGCCTGGCTCGCGATGCCGATCCGCCCGCCGTCGAGCGCCATCATCGCGATCCGGAACCCCCCGTCCAGGCTGCCGAGGAGCGCGGTAGCCGGGACCCGGCAGTCCTCGAAGACCAGGGAGCAGGTGTGGGAGGCCCGAAGCCCCATCTTGTCCTCGTGGCCCGCGACGGCGAGTCCCGGGTTGCCCCCTTCGACGAGGAAGCAGCTGACTCCCTTGGCCCCGGGGGCGTCGCTGGTTCGAGCCCAGACGACGAGGACCCCCGCCGTATCCCCGTGGCTGATCCACTGCTTGGTCCCGTTCAGGATCCAGTCGTCGCCGTCCCGAACCGCCGTCGTTCGCATGCCCCCGGGGTCGCTCCCCGCATCCACCTCCGAGAGGGCAAAGCCGCCGAGGATCTCGCCGCTCGCGATCCGGGGGCAGAAGGACTCTTTCTGGCCCTGGTCGCCGAACTCGGCGATCACCTCGCCGACCATGTTGGTGACCGCCATGGTCACCGCCGTCGACGCACAGCCCTGGGCGATCTCGATCATCGCCGCGCTGTAGGAGACGACGTCCATCCCGGAGCCCCCGAGCTCCTCCGGCACGTGGATCGCCAGGAGCCCGAGCTCGCCCATCTGGCGAAACACCTCCTCGGGAATGACCTGTTCTCGTTCGAAGGTCGCCGCCTGGGGGCGGAGGGTTTTCCGGGCGAACTCCCGGGCGGTATCGCGGACCAGCGTCTGCGTGTCGTCGAGCTCGAAGTCCATGGGATGGTCTCTCGCGGAAAGGCGATGGGGTCGGGCGGTGGGGAGCGGTGGAAACGGGGACGAGAGGAGCCCCGCGTCGGGGGGCGCCCGGGGTAACGACGAGGTCAGGGCATGCGAACGGGAAAGGTGACCTTCGCCGGGTAGCTCCCGGGATCGGGCATCTCCCAGCCGGCCACCCCTTCCGCGACGCAATCGAGCTCGTCGGAATCGGCGCCCATCGGGTCTCGGGTCGCCCCCGCGGCGAGGACGCGACCACCGGGGGCCACGTAGGCGGTCGCCTCGAACAGGCTGCCGGGCACCACGCCGCAGTCCTGGAGCAAGCCGAGGGCCTCGGCGTCGACCACCGGGGCGACCCGGCTCGGCTCCCATCCGACCGGCGGCCGCACGTCTTCCGGCAGGTCGATGCCGAAGGGGCTCGAGAACTCCGCCCGATCCCCACCCCGGGGGGACGGGAAGGCCGTGGCCTCGGCCGCTTCGAGGAGGCAGCGTTCCGTAGGCCGATGGCCGACCGAGGAGGAGGCGAGGTCGACGGAGCTCACCTGGCCTTCCGCACCCACCTGGAAGGCGAAGACGACCTCGC
>DAPKRP010000923.1:0-9491 GCA_031800515.1 Polyangiaceae bacterium LLY-WYZ-14_1
GCGGGCGGCCCGGAGCTGGGCGAGCACGCCCCGCACCCCCCGCAGCTCGGCATCGAGGGACAGCTCCCCCAGGAAGAGGGTGTCCGGGAGGAGGTCCGCCGAGCACGCGCCGCTCGCGGTCAGCACGGCGACGGCGATCGCCAGGTCGAAGCAGGAGCCGGACTTCCGTAGATCCCCCGGAGCGAGGTTCAGGAGGATCTTCTGGGTCTTGATGTCGTGACCGAGGCGTTCGAGGGCCGCCCGAACCCGCACCCGGCTCTCCCGCACCGCCGTCTCCGGGAGGCCGACGATCTCGAAGCCCGGCAGGCCCCCGCCGATTCCGACCTCGACCCAGACGGGATGCGCGTCGACCCCGACCAGGGCGCCGGCCTGCACGACCACCGATTCCATGACCGACCCTGGTTCACGGTGCGTGCCGGGGGAAAAACCGAGGGATACCGGTGCTCCCGGCGGCGGCGGAGCGGCGGCCGCCGACGGGATGGCGGCGCCCCGGGGCGCGCCCGCCCCGGGCGGCCCGGCGGACGAACGAAACGCGGCGACCTCGATCCGTCGAGGCCGCCGCGTTTCAGAGGGATTCCTCAACACCCTCTCAAAGGACGCCGGGAGGCGCCGCCAGAGCGCTCCCCGGTCTATGGAGGTCTCAGCCGGAGCAGGTCGGGTCGACGCAGGTCGTCGGCAGGGAACAGACGGACCCCACGCCCTCCTCGTCGATGCACCGGCCGGTCACCCCGTCCTGGCTGCACTCGCTGTCGTCGCTGCAGGGGCGCACGCAGAGGGAGCGGTCGTTCGCCTCGTCGTTGTCCCCGAGGCCGTCGATCACCTCCACCGTCGGCTGGTAGGGCAGGGCGCACTGGAAGCAGGTGCCCTCTTCCGCGTTCACGATGAAGTCGGACAAGGTGTCCGGGTCACCGTTGTTCGGGCAGTCCCCGTCCGTCGGGTCGGTGATCCCGTCCGGGAGCGCGCCCCGGAGGGGCGCCGACTGATCGACGAGCTCGAGCCGGTTGACGTCGCAGAGGAAGCCCGGCCCGCAGTCCGCGCTCGACGCGCAGGGAGCCTGGCAGCCTCGGGTGAAGGGGTCACAGATGTTGGCGTTGGTGAAGCCGGCGCTGGTCACGCCCCCGCAGAGGTTCTCGGCGTCCTGGGACGACGGGAAGGGCGTGCAGCTCGTCCCGAGGCGAACGTCGACGAGGCCGCCCGTGTCCGTGTCCGAGGTGCCCTGGACCGGCTGAAGGCACTGGAGCCGGACGCTGGTGTTGGTGACCGGTTCCGAGCCCGGGATGTAGGAGATGCGCTGGGGCTGCTCGCTCGGGCAGTTGCCGACGGCATCGTTCGAAAAGTCGTCGTAGAACCAGCCGGCTCCATCGGGGATCTGGCGGTTCGTCGCCGGCACCTGGACGACCTCGCAGACCTCGGAGGCCTCCATGGTCTCCGGGTCGACCACCGTGCCCACGCGCACCCGGCCTTCGAGGTCGGCGCAGGTGGTGCCGTCCGCCGGCAGGGTCTCGATGACGCTGCAGTTGACCCGGCCCGACGCGTCCGGGTTGAGCGGTCGGGGCAGACAGGCCTCGCCCAGCACCCGGGCGACCTTGTCGAGGATGGCCTCGATGGCGGGCTGGAAGTCGGACTGGCAGATGGACTGCACGACGGCCCCCGCCCCTCGGGCTTCCAGGTCCCGGGCGACCTGGACGAAGCGCCGGGGCGGGTCCGCGCTGCCGTTGGCGGAGTTGCAGGAGGGCTCGAGCCCGTCGCCGTCCGCCCGGGGGCGGGGCACCATGCGGCTGTCCGCCAGAATGATGTCGAAGTCCTGGGTGTTGTCCTCCTCCCGGGTGGCGCTCCGCACCAGGTCCGCGGGGACGCCGGCGATGACCGAGAAGATGAACAGGTTCGGGTCCTGCCGCAGGGACAGGAAGCCGTCGACGTAGCGTTCGATGTCGTAGAGGGCTTCCGGATTGTCGGTGCAGCGAAGGTTGAGGTTGCCGAAGAAGCGGCCCGAGTTCCGGTTGAACAGATCCGGGTTGGCCGCCGAGCAATCCTCTTCGTCGGTCAGCACCAGCACGGCCAGGAGGGAGTCTTCCCGAAGGAACCCATCGTTGGTCGCCGGGTTGTTCCCCTGCCCTCGGCTTCCCTGAAAGAACTGGCAGAAGGGCTGGTTGCAGGACGGCACGTTGGGGATGAGGGACTTCAAGATGGCGTCGAGCTGCTGCTCGAAGCCACAACCCCGGGTGCCCAGGGCGGAGACGCAGGCGAAGTCCCGGATGAACTGGTTGCAGGTCTCGGGCTCCGTCTCGCAGCGCTGCCCGTCGGGATTCTCGAAGCTCAGGAAGCGTTCCCCGTCGGGGCCGAGGTAGTCGTCCTCGCAGTCGATGGGGGGCGCGGCGCCGCCGCCGTCGGCGGTCGGGTCCGGAATCGGCTCTCCGGAGGGGTTGCCGTCGACCTGGAGGATGCCGTCGTCGCCGAAGGTGGCGTTGTCGCAGCCGTCCTGCTGGAAGCCGCCGGTCCCCATGTCGCTCGAGATGACGCCGACGTGCAGGTCCCGCACCGGCTGGAAGTCCTGGACCCCGGCCCCGGGGTCCCCTTCCCGACCGAACTCGAGGTCGCCGGAGGCGAGCACCTGGATGATCTCCGGCAGCTCTTCCTGGAGGGCCCGCTGCTCTTCGGCCATCGAGCCGGAGTTGTCGATCATGAACAGCAGGTCGACCTTGTCGACGTTGGTGATCTGGACGGCTTGGTCGGTTCCCTGCTGGGCGCAGGGGTTCACCGGGGTCAGCTCGCGCTCGAGGCAGCCGCCGAGGACGAGGGCGGTCGCCGTCGCGAAGGTGAGCGAGCGGGTTCGGGGGGTCATCGGTCCTCCTGGGGGTGCGGTGCGGGCGGGGGCGTTCCCCGCCGCGAAGACGTCAAGTCGAAGTCGGGTCGGACAGGCTGGGATTGGGGCCGGGCCGTGGCCTGAGAGGCGGAACCTTACCGACGGCCCCGACCTCTGGCAACGGTTGGCCCTCCTCCGCGGTTCACTTCTCGTGCCAGCCGTTTTCCCCGCGCGGAACGGCGGGGCGGAACGGAGTCGCCGTCAACTTCGTTGGCTTATCGTCAACTTGGTTAGCGGTCGCCCAGGGTCTTCCGGCCCGGAGACCGCCGCCGTACCGGAGAGGTCTGCGAGACCTGCCGATGCGCCGCGTCCTGGTCGTCGACGACGAAGAAAACCTGCGCCTGGTCCTCCGGACGTTCCTGCGGAAGCATGGCTACGAGGTCGAGGTGGCGGAAACGGCGGAGGCCGCGTTGGGGCTTTTGGACGCCTTCGGCCCGGATTTCGTCCTCGCCGACGTGCGCATGCCCGGGATGAGCGGCATCGAGCTCTGCGCCGAGCTTCGGGCCCGGAGCTCGACGGCCACCGTCGTCGTGATGAGCGCCTTCGGGAGCGTCGAGCTCGCCCTCGAGGCGATGAAGGCGGGGGCCTACGACTACATCTCGAAGCCCTTCCAGCAGGATGAGGTGCTCCTGGTCTTGAAGAAGGCCGAAGAACGGGAGGCCCTTCGCCGGGAGAACCGGGCCCTCAAGGAAGCGATCCGGAACGAGAGCCGCTTCGGCCAGATGCTCGGGCGAAGCGAGGCGATGCGGGAGGTCTTCCGAACCATCGACAAGGTCGCCGGCTACAAGACGACGGTGCTGGTCACCGGGGAGAGCGGCACCGGCAAGGAGCTCGTCGCCCGCGCGCTCCACGACCAGAGCCCTCGGGCCGACGCCCCCTTCGTCGCGGTCAACTGCGGCGCCATCCCCGAGGCGCTGCTCGAGAGCGAGCTCTTCGGTCACAAGAAGGGCGCCTTCACCGACGCCCACGCGGACAAGCTCGGCCTCTTCGCTGAGGCGGACGGCGGGACCCTCTTCCTGGACGAGATCGGGGAGCTCCCCATGGCGCTCCAGGTGAAGCTGCTCCGGGCGCTCCAGGAATCGACCATCCGCCGCCTCGGAGATACGAAGGATCGGAAGGTCGACGTCCGGGTGGTGGCGGCGACGGTCCGGGACCTCAAGCGGGAGGTCGAGGCATCCCGCTTCCGGGAAGACCTCTACTACCGGCTGAACGTCCTGCAGATCGTCGTGCCCCCTCTCCGGGCGCGCCGGGAAGACATCCCGATGCTGGTCGAGCACTTCGTCGACCGGAACAACCGCCGCCTCGGAACGTCCGTGCGGGGGGTCGAGGCCAAGGCTCAGAAGCTGCTCCTCGAGTATCACTGGCCTGGCAACGTGCGGGAGCTCGAGAATCTGGTCGAGCGCGCCGTCGTGCTGTCCGAAGGGGACGTGCTGACGGTGGCGGATCTCCCGGAACGGGTGCGGGAGCCCTCGGACCCGGTGGCCGTCGCCCTGGGGCAGGGGGAGCTCTCGATCAAGAAGACCCAGCGCTACATGGAAGAAACGCTGATCCGGCGAGCCCTGCAGAAGACCGGTGGGAACCGAACCCAGGCGGCCAAGCTCCTCGAGATCAGCCACCGGGCCCTGCTCTACAAGATCAAGGAATACGGCGTCGCCTGATCCCAGCGATCCTCTTCAGGGGTCGCAGGGGAAGGGTTCCACCCCGGGGATCTCGTCGACGAAGTCTCCCTCTTCGGCCCGGTCCTGGACCGAATCCGGGTCGCTCACCGCCCGGGCGAACCAATCCCGCATCTGCACCCCGTCGACGGTGCCGTTCCAGAGCTCCGGTCGAAGGGAGACCACGTGGATGCTCTCGTCCGCGACGCTGGTCAGGAAGTACTCGATCCCCGGCAGGTCCTTCGTGTCGCAGTAGGACTGGCGCAGGGTGTTGATCCAGAAGGCCTCTTCGTCTTCTCCGCCGAAGAAGGCGTCCCTCTGCTGGATCTGGTCTCGGGGGTTGCTCACCACGAGGTACTGCTGTCCCGGCACCGTCTCCAGGCGAGGGGCGGTCGCCTCGTAGAGCACCGGGCCGACGGCGCAATCGGGGCCGAAGCAGTAGGGCGGCAGGTTCGGTCGGGTCCCCCAGACGGGGATCTTCAGCAGGCCGATGCCGCTCACCCCGAGCACCTGGCCGTTGTCCAGGGCGAGCCCGGCATCCGGAAAGGCCGCTGTCCGAGGCCACTGCAGGTCGTCGAGGAACCAGTGGTAGTTGTAGAGGGTGCCGTAGCCCCCGGCGGACCAGCCGCCGACCAGGGCGACCAGCTGGTCCGGCCGAAAGCCGGGCCCCTCGTCCGCCTCGTCGAGCATCTTCCACAGGACGTCCCGGACCATCTGGACCGCGGCCCGCAGGTTGACGCCGCCGAAGCGCGGGACGTCCAGGCTGTCGAAGGACTCGACGCGGCCGCCCCCGGCGAAGACGTCCTGATTGCAGTACGGCAGATAGACGTGGGTGAAGTCGGCGAAGGCGCTTTCCTCCGGGTCGAGGGAGAAGATCCCCGTCTCCGGCGGCTCGTCGTCCTCGGCGGTGAATAGCCCGGGGTTCGATTCGAGGCGGGGGGCGCAGTCTTCTTCGAACACGCAGACGCCGCCGCCCTGAAGCCCGATGATCACCCGGTCCAGGGGCGCGCCCTCCGGGGCCAGGCGGACGGAGAAGCGGTAGTCCGAGCCGTCGGCGCACTGGGCGCCCCAGAGCTGGCGGTCGACGACCACGTCGACGTACTCCCCCCGGCGGCCGGTGAACTGGGCGTAGTCCGGGCCGCAGGTCAGGTCGAGGCCGCCCGTGCGGGGGTAGGCGGTCGCGGTCAGGCAGTCCGCCTGGTGCGCCGCCCGCTCGACGAAGGTGGCCGGGTCGACGGCGACGAGCTCGGCGAGCTCGTCCTCGCCGCAGGCGTCGGCGATGGCGGTCTCCGCGGCCTCGGCGAGCCCCGCCCGGTCCGAGGCGAGCCGGCCGCCGCCGCAGCCCCCGCCGGCGAGGCATCCACCCAGGGCCCGGGCGCTCTCGGCGAGGAAGTCGGCGCCTTCGGCGTGGGCGGCGGCGAGGCAGCTCCGGTCGGCCTCCCCCGTGTCCGGGTCGTTCCAGACCGCGGCCTGGGGCCCGCCGAAGCTGCGCCAGGCGAGGCTGTTCGCCTGGGCCGTGCAGGCGACGGCGAGGCGATCCGCCAGATCGTCGACGGTCAGATCGGCGAACACGCCGTCGGCGCAGGCGGCCCCGACGGTGCTGCGGAGGGAGGCGACGGCGGCCGTCCCGGCAGCCCCGCCGTTCCGGCAGTCGGCCCCGTCGTCGGCGAGGCAGTCGGCCCAACCGTCGCTCACCTCCTCGACGCAGACGACGGTCGCTTCGGCGGCGGTCTGCACGCAGGGGTCGAGGTCGGCCCCGCCGTCGTCGCCGCAGCCGGCCCCGGCGAGGACGGCGAGGGTGACGGGGAGGAGGGCGAGGGGCGACGGCGGACGGGAAGGCCGGCGCCTGGCCGCTGGGGTGGGCCCGGAGGCGGCCGGGCGGACCGAAAGAAAGGCAAACGGATGAAGGACGCGCATCAGGCGGATGACGTTAGACCACCTGTCCGCCCCTGCGAAGCCGCTTCGGAGGCTTCCGCCGGATCAGGCCGGCGACAGGCGCACCAGGACGGCGTTGGCTTCGACGTTGTCCCCGGCCCTGGCGAGGACCGCGTCGACCCGTCCGGCGGTCGCGCTTCGCAGCTCGTTCTGCATTTTCATCGCCTCGACGACCACCACCGGCTGGCCCACGGCGACGTCGTCCCCCGGGGCGACCATCACGTCGACCACGCGCCCGGGCATCGGCGAGCGCACCTCGAGCCCCCCACCGGCGACGGCCCGCTCTTCCCGCCGCTTGGCGGCGTGCTCCGATTCGACCTGAAGCACCGCCCGGGCCTCCCCGGCCGCCAGGGTGCGCTCGGGTCCGGGCCCCGACCCGATGGCGACGTCGAACACCCGTCCTCCGAGACGAAGGACGTACCCCCCCTGCACCGGGGTGAGCTCCGCCGGTACGGGTCGATCGTCGACCCGGACCACGACATCCCCGCTCGGCAGGACCTGGACGTCCACGGTCCGGTCGTCGTCTCCCCGGCTCACCCGATAGCGCATGACGCCGGGAGGTGTACCAGCCTTTGCCACGGTCGGGGGGGCCTCCGTTGCCCCGGCGGCGGCCGTCGGCCATCTTCGCGCCCCACCGCCCCCCGGGAATGCCCGGCTTCCGGGCCGCGTTCCGAAGGTCCCCATGGTCTTGCCCCGTTCTCCCCGCGACGTCCGGACAACTCGCCCGCCGCAGCCGCTCCTCGGTGCGCTCCTCGTCGCCGCGGCCGCCGCCGCTGCCTCCGGCTGCGCAGGCCAGCGCATCCCGAACACGGACGTCGATGACACGGCGGAAAACCGGGAGGTCGTCCGCTTCCTGGAAGATTACCGGCGGGCGGTGGAAACCCGGGACGTGGGCGCCCTGCTCCAGATGGCCTCCCGGGACTACTACGACGACAACGGGACCCCCATCGGGGGCGACGACGTCGACTTCGATCGGCTCCGGGAAAAGCTCCAGCTCTGGAGGGAGCGGGTCGGGGACGTCCGCTACGAGATCCGCTATCGCCGGGTGCTCTTCCGACAGAACCGGGTGTACGTCGACGTGCGCTACAGCGGGAGCTTTCAGGTGGAATCCCACGGGGACGACCAGTGGTCCCGCCGCCTGTCGGACAACCGGCTGGTGCTGCGACGGGAAGAGGATGGCTACCGCATCCTGTCCGGGATGTGAGAGGGAGGGGCGGCGGGAACGGGGCGCCCCGGTCGCCCCGGACGCATCCGTTGCCGGCGTGATTTTTCAGCAGCGCTGGTCAAACGGTCGTTGATTGCCCCCCCGGTCTCGGGCTAGGCTCCAAAGGAGGGCACGCGCGTCGTGTTCGTCTCCCCGAAGAGGGGAGGGCGCGTGGCCTCTCCCGCCGGGTGGCCTCCCCCGCCTCCCCGGCGGCTCCCTCGGTCCTCTGGGAGCCCGGCCTGCCGGGTCGGGGGGCGGCAGAAGACGACTTCGATGAGCGGCGGCGCCGGCGAACGGAAACAGCTCGGGAAGATCCTTCTCAAGCAGAAGAAGGTGAGCCAGGAGGAGCTTCGCCGGAGCGAGGGGTCCCGCGCCTCCGCCGCGGCCCCGGCTTCCCGCCGGGAGGCCGACGTCGAGCTCCTGTCGGCGCTCAGCGAACAATACGGCCTGCCGGGAATCGACCTGGAACAGGTCGTGGTTCCCCTCGAGAATCTCAATCTGATCCCGGCGGAGATCGCCCGCCAGCATTCGATCCTGCCCATCCTGGTCAAGGAAGACCGCATCTTCCTGGCGATGGCGGAGCCGAACGACCGGCGGGTCGTCGACGAGATCGAGTTCGTCAGCGGTCTCCGGGTCTTCCCCTACGTCGCGATCCCGGATGCCCTGGGCCGGGTCATCGACACCGCCTACCGGCTCCTCGACCGGGGAGAGGAATACTACGTCGGCCCGGAGGTCCCGGAGGAATACCTCCAGTCCATCGGGATCGCCGAAGACGTCACCCCTCAGGTGCCCCGGGGCACCGTGCCTCCCGTGGGGTCGAGCCCGCCCCCCGGGGGGGCGTCGGTCCCGGTCCCCCCGCCCGTGCCCATCGCCCGGGAGGGTTTCGACGACGACCTCGGGATCGCCCAGCTGGTCGCCCGGCAGCGAGCCAGCGAACGGCCCGTCGACCCGGACGAGAGCGCTGCCCGACCGGCACCCCGCCCTGCCCATCCGAAGGTCCTGGTGGTCGACGACGAAGAGGACATCCGCCGGCTGCTCCGGCGGGTCCTCGTCGAGCGGGGCTACGAGGTCATCGAGACCGGCAAAGGGCTCGAAGCGCTTCAGCTGGTCCGGGACCACGCGCCGAACCTCATCGTGCTGGACGCGATGCTCCCGGAGGTTCACGGCTTCGACATCTGCCGCCGGATCAAGGGCAGCAAGCGCTACGGCCACATCCCGGTGATCATGGTCAGCGCGATCTACCGGGGCTGGCGCTTCGCCGAGGATCTCAAGTCGTCCTACGGCGTCGAGTCGTTCCTGGAAAAGCCGTTCAAGATCTCCGATGTCGTCTCCGCCGTGGAGCGCGCCCTCGACGGACGCCCGGAGCCCCCGGAGGAAGACGAGGACCTCAGCCGGGAAGCGGAAAACCTGCTGGAGAGCAGCATGGCCGCCTACCAGCGGGGAGACGTCGACGGGGCGATCGAACAGCTGAAGCGCGGGCTCGCCGTGGACCCCCTGTCCTTCAAGCTGCACTACCACCTCGGTCTGCTCTTCGGTCGGCGGGACGACGTCTTCGAGGCCATCCACCAGCTGGAGACAGCGGCGGACCTTCAGCCGAGGCATTTTTCGGCGTTGAAGAACCTCGCAGTGCTCTACCAGAAGGCCGGCTTCAAGCACAAAGCCATCGAGATGTGGGAACGAGCGCTCGCGAACGCGCCGGACGACGAGACCCGGCGCGGCATCAAGGACCACCTGATGAGCCTGCTGTGAGGCCCCCGGGGGGGTGGATGGCACGACCCCGGACCAGCAGGCGGGGTAGGCGACGGGCGCGATGAAGTTCACCTGCGGCAGCTGC
>DAPKRP010000924.1:0-8166 GCA_031800515.1 Polyangiaceae bacterium LLY-WYZ-14_1
GGCGTCGTGGCGCTCGGGGTCGGCCTGGGCGTCTTCCATCTGCTCCCGCACGGTGGGGGGAAATCGTTGGGATCCTGCGTGGTTTCCGGCTAACCAATCGACTATCGAACGGGCTACCGGCATCGTCAACCGACGCCAGGACGACCAGGCCTTCCAGGTCCTCCACCGGGCCCGCGGCCAGGACGCCCGGTCCACCCCGGTCAGCCTTCTTCCCGGGGGCGTTCCCGAGGGCCGGTCAGGGCGTCGGCGAGGACGCGGAGCCCGAGCTGCATGGCGCCGAGGAGCAGGGCGACGGCGGCGATGGCGGGGGTCTGCAGCGGGGGAACGACCCGCGGCCCCGCCGCGTAGGCGACCAGGAAGGGGAGGGCGATGAAGGTGCCCAGGGTGATCGTCGCCGCGCTCACCCACTTCGACCCGGGGACCCGGTCCGCCAGGAGGTCGAGGGTCAGGAGCAGCAGGCCCCAGAGGGCCGCGCCGGACAAACGCCCCGGCTCCGTGCCGATCCGGAGCAAGACGAGGCCGGCGGTGGTCCCCGTCGCCCAGGCTCCGACGTAGCCGATGAGCTTCGAGGAGAGATGACGTGTTTCGAACCCGGGGCGCACCGGCCGGAAGCTAGCAGGGCGAGGCCGGGGCACTAGGGACTAGCCGAGCTCCTGGTCGAAGAAGGCGAACATGCGGGCGAACAGGTCGACGAGGTCGCTACGTCGGGTGCCCCGGCCGTGGCCCATCTGACGCTGCAGGTAGAAGTAGATGGGCTCGCTGCCGCTGGTCGCCTCCTGAAGGCGGGCGGCGAACTTGCTGGAATGGGCCCAGTGAACCCGGGTGTCCGCTTCCGCCGCTTCGACGAGGACGGCGGGGTAGGCGGTGCCGGGCTCGACCTGATGGTACGGGGAATAGGCGAGGAGCCAGCGAAAGTCCTCGGCGACGGCGGGGTCGCCGTACTCTCCGGTCCAGAGCTGGGCGGGGGGAAAGCGGACGAAGCGAACCATGTCGTAGAGCCCGACGTAGGCCGCCGCGGCGCCAAAGGCGTCCGGGGCCCGGGTGATCGCCGCGCCCATCAGGAGCCCGCCATTGGATCGTCCGGTGATGCCGATCCGGTCCGAGGTGGTGACGCCCTCGGCGGGGAACCACCGCAGCACCGCCTCGAAGTCTTCGAACACCCGTTCCTTCTCGCCCCGGTTGCCCGCCTCGTGCCAGGTCTCGCCGTACTCCCCGCCCCCCCGGAGGTTGGCGACGACGAAGACACCGCCCTGCTCGACCCAGTAGAGGGCCTCCCGGCGGAAGGCAGGCAACAGAGAGATGTTGAAGCCGCCATAGCCGGTGACGATGACCCGGGGCGCCTCGGCGAGGTCCTTCGGTCGGAGGATGGTGAAGGGCACCTCCGTCCCGTCTTCGGACCGCGCCCGGGCCACCTGCGTCTCGTAGGCGGAAAGATCGGCGTCCTCCGGGAGGGAGACGGACTCGACGACCTGGATGTTCTCGGGCTTGCGCGGCTCGGCGAGTCGAATGCTCGGCGCGGATAGATAGCCCTGGTGGAAAAAGGCAACCCGCTCCCCGAGGGCCTCGGCGTCGAGGCCCTCGATGGATCCCCGCGCCGGAAGGGCCAGGTCGTCCCGGCGCTTGCCGAGGAAGTCGTAGACGCGGACCGACGAGGCGAGCTCGTCGACGACCTCCACCACGAGCCGGTTCTTGGTCACGGCGAAGGACTCGATGGGCTCCTCGGATTCCGGAACCAGGACCCGGAAGGCGGATTCCGGATCCCGGGGCGCCTGGTCGGGCCGTCTCGCCACGTCGATCCGGTAACGGGGGGCCCCGTCGTTGGTCAGCACGTAGAGCCGGCTTCGGTGCACGCCGCCGTAGGCGATGCTGTCCCGGTCGACGAAGATCGCCTCGAGGGGATGCCCGTCGTCGGGAACGTCGACGCGGCTTCCCGGGCTCCGACCCCGATCCAACAGGTAGAGGTCCGATGACGCCCACCCGTGGAAGACGTTCAGGGTCAACCAGCGGTCGTCTTCCGAGACCGCCGGGGCGACGGAGTGGCGGCCGTCCCGGGGGGCGAAGACCAGGGGGTCCTCCGCCGGGTCGGTCCCCACCCGGTGGAAGAAGAGCCGCCGGTGATAGGATTCGGGTTCATCCGGGTCGTAGTCCGGTTCCCCGGGGGCGGGGTAGCGCGTGTAGTAGAACCCCGCGTCGTCGTGGAGCCAGGCCAGCCGGCACCACTTCGTCCGCGGGATCGTGTCCGCGTCCAGGCGTTCCCCGGAGGCGACCTCGATCAGGTAGAGGGTGCTGCGCTCGTCCCCGTTCTGACTGATGCCGAAGGCGAGGTAGCGACCCCCCGGGGAGGGAAAGAACCAATCGATCGCCGCCCGCTCCCCCCAGTCCCCGGGGTCGACGTGGACCGCGGGCTCGGCCTCCGGGTCCCCCGAATCGATGGGGCGGCTCACCAGCAGGGGCTGCTCCCGCTCGCCTTCCCGGAGGGTGTAGAACACGCGCTCGCCGCCGAGGGCGGGGGACGAAACGACCCCCGTCGACAGCCAGGCGGCGAGGCGTTCCCGTCGGTCGTCGGGCAGGCTGCCGAGGGCGTCGGCGGTGCGCTCCGTCTGGGCCGCCACCCAGCTCGCCGTGACCTCCGAGTCCATCGACTCGAGCACCCGGAAGGGGTCGGTCACCTCGACGCCGTGGATCTCTTCGACGACCCCCTCGGCCCGGGCGGCGGCGGTGAGGGACGCCAGCTGCTCGTCGACGGAGGGGGGATTCAAGGCGGGGCCCCCGGGGCTCTCCGCGGGGGGCGGCCGCTCGGCGCTACCGCCACCGCAGGCCAGGGAAAGCATCGCGGCGGGCAAGCAGGCGCGGGCGGTCCAGAGCCGCCCCGGGGAACGAAGCCGGGTGGTGGGTCGCAAGGTCGTCATGAGCCAAAGCCGTCGGAACAGGGTCGTCGTCACGGATGGGGAGGTCCCCTTCCCCCGGGGGGCCGCCCGGGACATCTCGGGTCGGCACCCCTTCCGAGGGACAGGCGTACTACGGGCCGGCGGGGCCGGCATGGCGTCGTTCCCGCCGGTAGAGCTCCAGGACGAAACGCCCGGTGCGGGTCTCCCGAAGGGAACCGACGAGATCCCGGTGGGCCGGGGGTAGGTCGTCGATCGGCAGCCGGGTCGCTTCTTCCGCCTCCGGCGGCCAGAGGACGGGGGAGGCCAGGGCGGCCAAGGCGAGATCCGCAGCCGTCGGGGCGTCGCCGGTACGGGTCAGCCGGGTGGGAAGGTCGGCGCCCGCACCCGTAGGCATGCGGGCCGCGAGCGTCTCATCCACCCGGTCGAAGACGGCCCGTACCTCGGCTTCCGCCTCCGCACGGCTCGCCGCGTCCAGGGGCAACGTGCGTTCGAGCCAGAGCATCAATCCGGGATGGAGCGCCTCCCAGGCCCAGCGCTCGGCGGCCGGCACCAGGGCCCCGAAGGCCCGCACCGCAAGGTTCCGGTTGGTCAGCAGATGGGCGTAGAGCAGGCGCTTTGTCGCCGGGCCGAGGACGCTGGTGAAGATCGCCTCCCATTCGAGCACCTCCCCCCGGTCCGGCTGGCCCCGGGCCAGCAGCATCCCGCCGGTCCGGTCGTCGGCGAGGCGGACCACGTCCACGGTCTCGTAGAGGATGCGTCCATCGGCCAGGAAGAGGGTCACCGGACCGACGCCGCCCCGGCGGATGAGCGCGGCGGGCGCCTGGAAGGTCGGCAGGTGGCGCTCCTCCTGGTAGGCCACCCCGGCCAGGTCGAGGGCCCAGCGGGCCAGCTCGGCGTAGGGGCTCGCCGCCTCGGTCACCAGGCGGTGGGGGCGGTCCGGCCGGCGCACCCTGCTAGCGCCCCTCGTAGCGGGGGGAGCGCTTCTCGACGAAGGCGGCGAGGGCCTCTCGGAGGTCCCGGGTCCCGAGGGCGATGGTCTGCGCGGCCGCCTCCGCCTCGACGGCCTGGGCCAGGGTGCGGTCGGAGGACTCGTGCAGGAGGGACTTGGTCAGGGAGAGCTGGATCGGCGCCCCCTGCGCCAGACGGCGGGCCCAGGCGTCGCCGGTCCGCCGCAGGGTGTCCGCGTCGTCGAAGACGCGGTTGGCTAGCCCCAGTCGATGCATGGTCTCGGCGTCCAGCATATCGCCGAAGAACGCGAGCTCCTTCGCCCGCTGAAGGCCCACCAGGCGCGGCAGGAGCCAGCTGGTCCCGGCGTCCAGACTGAGCCCTCGGGCGCTGAAGATGATCGACAGTCGGGCCTTCGGGCCCGCGAGCACGAGATCGCAGGCGAGGGCGATGCCGGCGCCGGCGCCGACGGCGACGCCATCGACCAGGGCCAGGGTCGGCTTGGGGAGCTCGTGGAGCAGGCGCAGGACCTGTCCGACCCGGCGCATCTGGCGGAGCGCCTGCCCCGGGTCGAGGTCGTCCATCGTCCGTCCGTCGACGGGCTCGGTCAGGTCGGCCCCGGCGCAGAAGGCATCCCCCGCTCCGCTGACGACGAGCACCCGATCTTCTGGCCGGTCCGCGACCTCCGCGAGCGCGTCGGCCAGGGCGGTCCACATCGGGCCGTGGATGGCGTTCTTCTTCGCCGGTCGGGAGAGCGTCAGCCGGACCACCCCGGCGTCGTCCCGTTCCACCCGGATCCCCGAACCGTCCCCCGAGGCGTCCTCCGGCGTCTCCACGGTCACAGCTCCAGCGTCGGCGCGCCGAGCCATTGTCCGCCATCGGCGACGACGACGGTGCCGGTGACGAGCCCGGCGGCATCGGAGACGAGGAAGGTGGCCAGGTCGGCGATCTCGGCGATGCGGCCGAAGCGGCCGAGGGCGATGGCGCCTTCGAGCTTGGCTTTCATGTCCGGCGGCACCAGTCGCGCGACCCCCTCCGTGTCGTCGATCGGACCGGGGGCGATCCCGACCACTCGGATGCCGAGGCTGCCCCACTCGAGGGCCATGGAACGGGTGAGGGCGTCCACCGCTGCCTTGGCCGCGGAGGCGTGGGCCTGGAGGGGGGTCGCCCCGTAATGGAGGTTGGCGGAGATGTTGAGAATGACGCCGCCATGGTCCCGGAGACGCTTTTCGAAGGCGGCCCGGGAGACGTTGAAGGTGCCGTTCGCATCGATGTCCAGCACGGTCCGGAAGGCGTTGTAGGACATCGTGGCCGCCGGCTGGAGGAAGTTCCCCGCGGCTCCGTTGACCACCAGGTCGAGCCCGCCGAAGCGGTCCAGGGTGGCGTCGAGGGCGGCTTCCACCGTCGGGGGCTGGCGAACGTCGGCGGCGACGGCCAGCACCTCCTGTCCGGTGTCGTCGCCGATCTCCCGGGCAGCCTCGTCCAGCCGTTCCTGTTTTCGACCGACGATGGCCAACTTGGCGCCGTGGGCGGCGAAGGCCCGGGCGATGCCCTTGCAGATGCCGGAGCCGCCGCCGGTGACGAAGGCGACCTTGCCGGCCAGGAGGTCGGGGCGGAACGGGCTCGACGTCGACATCCCGGGCAGCCTCGCCGCGCCCCCTCGGCGTGTCAACGGCGGCCGCCGTCCCCCCGGGGGTTCGGCGCCGCCGCCGGGGGCGCTGCCTCACCCGGGGGCGCTGCCTCACCCGGGGGCATCGTAGGCGACGTCGACGATCTCGTAGCGCGCCGGACCCTTCGGGCGTCGAACGGTGACCTCGTCCCCCACCTCCCGGCCCATGAGGGCCCGGGCGACGGGGGAGTCGATGCTGATCTCGCCTCGCTCGACGCTCCATTCGTCGGGTCCGACGATGCGCCAGGTCACCTCCCCGCCGTCCTCGTCCGCCACCGTCACCCAGGCGCCGAAGTAGACCCGGTCCGGGTTCCGCCGCGCCCCCGGCTCGACCACGGTCAGGGCGTCGATGCGCTTCGACAGGTAGCGGATGCGCCGGTCGATCTGCCGGAGCCGCTTCTTGCCGTAGATGTACTCGGCGTTCTCGGAACGGTCCCCCTCGGCGGCGGCGTCGGAGACCCCGCGGGTGACCCGGGGCCGTTCCTCCTGCCAGAGCCAGGCGAGCTCCTCCCGGAGCCGACGCATGCCTTCGGGGGTGACGTAGTCGGTCTTCGACACGGGGAATCTTCTCCAGCGATCCGCGGGGAAAGCGAGGTGTGAGCTGGCACATGCCCCTTTGGGGTCGGTCACGCCAGAACCCGGATCGTGCTGGCCGAGCTCGTCCCGTCCCCGATGGTCCGCCTCTTCGCCCGTCCCTACGTCGCCGGGGGAAGCATGGCGGCGGCGATCGACACCGCCGCCACGGTCCAGGAAGAACGCGCCCTCCTGACCACCCTGGACCTGCTCGGCGAGGACGTCACGAGCGCCGAGCAAGTGGCGGCCAACGAACAGGTCTACGGCGACCTCCTCGCCGCCATCGCGGCGGAGCCTCGGCTGGCCGGGGCGGCCCGGCCGACGGTCTCGGTGAAGCCGTCCGCGTTCTGCCCCGACGGCGACCAGCGCGCCGCCTTCGTCCCGATCCGCCGCCTGGCGGAGCGGGCCCGGAGTCTGGGGGTCGGGCTCACCGTGGACATGGAGGACCATCGCTGGACCGACGTGACCCTGGACGAAGCGGTGCGGCTGTTCCGGGACGGTTTCGACGTGGGAACGGTCCTTCAGACCCGTCTGAACCGGACCCAGGCGGACGTCCCTCGGATCCCAGCGGGCATGCGGCTCCGGCTGGTGATCGGCATCTACCCGGAGCCCGCGGAGATCGCGACGACGGACAAGCGGGAGATGAAGGAGCGGCTCCTCACCGCGGCCACGGAGCTCCTGGCCCAGGGCGCGTACGTCGAGCTCGGCACCCACGACGACGAGTACGTCGAGCGCTTCGTCCGGGACATCGCCCCGGCGGCCCCGGACCGCTGCGAGATCCAGATGCTCCTCGGGGTGCCCCGGGCGGAGCTTCACCGAAAGATCCTGGGGGGCGAGCTCGGTCCCGCCTTGCCCGTCCGCCTGTACGTTCCCTTCGCGGTGAGCTGGAAGGACGCCACCGCGTACCTGCGCCGGCGGATGGCGGAGAGCCCCAGCATCGTCTGGCTGGTGCTCCGGAACCTGGTCCGCCGAGGTTGAGGCCGGGCCCCCAAGGTTCGACGGGGTCCTAGCCGCCGAAGCCGTCTCCGCCGGCGTTCATCTGCTGCACGAAGGCGGCGATCCCACCCAGGGTCTGGACGATGCGGGTCGTTCCCGCCTCGTCGAGGAAGACGCCGGCGCGAAGCTCCCCGGCGTTCTCCTCGATGGTCACCGCGGTCAGCACGTCTCCCAGGCCGAAGAGGCCGACGAAGGGGTTGCCCCGGCTCCGGGCCACCGCGTCCCGCATGTCTTCGGCCAGGCTGGCGGCGATGGCGGGGTCGTCGAAGCGGGCGAGGAGTCGAACGTCGAAGGTGCGCATGAGGTCCATGCGGACCGCTCCCGCCTGAAGGCCCCGGACCCAGCTCGGGGCGCTCTCCTCGTCGGGCACGACGTCGAGCTCCCGCGTCAGGCCCACGACGACGGCGTCGGAGAGGGGGACCTCCTGGGCGAGCTCGGCCAGGACCGGGGAGCGAGCCAGCGGGCTCGCGTCCGGCGCGCTCCAGCGGGCCAGGGCCTCGGGCCGAACGCCGAGGTCCGCCCCGAGGGCCAACCCGTGGCCGTCGTGGATCAGAAAACCCTCATCGCTGGCGAAGCTGACGGCGTCCGGCTCCCCGGGCAGCTCCGGGTCGAAGCGGCTCCAATGGGCCGGGTCGAGCATCGCCTCCTGCAGGGCGGCGGGGTCCGGGGCGCCGACGAGAACGACCGTGACCACCGGCTCGTCTGCCGCGCCGGCGGCCCCGGGGGGCCGCGCCGAGAGACCGAGGTAGAGCTGATCGGTCTGGTCGAGGGCGGCGAGCACCTGAAGGCTGGTCTCGTCGTCGTCGTCGTCGTCGTCGCCGTCCGCCCCCGGCAGGACCGAGGGGGCGCCGCCGTCGTCCGCCTTCGGTCCCGACGCGTCGTCGCCTTCCTTGCCGCTCGGACCGCCGGAGGCCAGGTCGACGGCGCCGAGGTCCGCCCCCGGCGCCGCGGCCTCATCGCCGCCGCCATCCCGGTCGGACCGAAAGGTGTCGATGATGGCGGAGAGCTGGTCGTAGTGGGGCGAGGTGCGGAGCCGGGCGAGGTCCACCCGCAGCACGGCGAAGCTCTCCGGGTCGAGGAGCGTCGTCGGGTCGG
>DAPKRP010000925.1:0-8911 GCA_031800515.1 Polyangiaceae bacterium LLY-WYZ-14_1
GGCTGTCGAGGGGCGGGGGGGTAGCCCGGGCGTCAAAGGCAGTCAAGGCGGCGCTTGGAGGGCGCTCGTCGCGGGGCGGTCATTCGCCGTCCGGGTCCCGGTGGACCGCGTCCATGGAAAAGGCGGGTAGGCAGATCGCGACGTAGGTCGCGCCCTCCGGGGTGCTGTAACGCACCCACTCCCCGGGCTCCGCGACCACGGCCTGGCCGGGGCCGACGTCGAGCGCCGGGCCGGCCTCGTGCTCCACCCGGAGCCCGCCGGTCAGCACCACGGTGATCTCCCGGAAGTCGGGGCGTTGCCCGGGTTCGACCCACCCCGCCGGGGAGCTCATGCGGGCGACGCTGACGGCGGCGTCCCCGGTGTTCACCCGGCCGACCAGCTCTTCGATCCGCTTCGGCTTGTTTCCCGCCGCCTCGACCACCGACGGGGCATCGATCCGTTTCGGCATGATGCGACACTCTACTTCGGAACGCGGGCCGTGTGCCGACCAGGCGGGCCCGCGGCTGGTGACACCCCCGTGCCCTCCCCCTCCGGAAACAGCGCCGAGCCCTCGTCCCTTTCCCGACCTGTGGCCGACCTCCGCTCGGATACGGTGACCCGGCCCACCCCGGGGATGCGCCAGGCGATGGCGGAGGCCGTGGTGGGCGACGACGTCTACGGCGACGACCCCACCGCCCAGGCCCTCGAAACGAGGGTCGCCGAGCTCCTGGGAAAGGAAGCCGCCCTGTTCGTCCCGTCCGGAACGATGGCGAATCAGATCGCCCTCTGGCTGCACTGCCGCCCCGGGGACGAGGTCGTGGTCGGGCAGGGCGCCCACCTGGCCTGGTATGAGAGCGGGGCCGGCGCCGCCCTCGCCGGCGTCCAGTTCGCCGTCGCCGCCGGGGACGGGCGGTTCGACCCGGACGCGCTCGACGCCGCCGTGAAACCGGACCGGATCGTCCACCCCCGGACGCGCCTGGTCGCCCTGGAGAACACCCACAACCGGTCCGGGGGCCGCGTCTTTCCCCCGTCCCTCGCCGACGCCGTCGCCCGGCGAGCCCGGCATCACGGGCTCGCCGTGCACCTCGACGGGGCCCGAATCTGGAACGCCGCCGTCGCCACCGGGTGCAGCCCGGCTGAGCTCGCCGCTCCCGCAGACACGGTCAGCGTTTGCTTTTCGAAAGGCCTCGGGGCGCCGATCGGCTCGGCGTTGGTGGGCGGGCAGGACGCCATCGGGGATGCCCGGCGGATTCGAAAGATGCTCGGCGGCGGCATGCGCCAGGTCGGCGTCGTATGCGCCGCCGCCCTCTACGCCCTGTCGCACCACCGGGACCGCCTGGAAGCGGACCACCGCCACGCTCGCTGGCTGGCGGAGGCGATGGCTGGCACGCCAGGCGTTCTCTGCGATGCCGGGTCCGTCGACACCAACATCGTCAACGTCGCCTTCGAACGCCCCGTCGCGTCGGAGGTGGCCGAGCGCGCTGCCGCCGCCGGGGTCTGGGTCGGCGTCACGGGGCCGGCGCGTCTCCGGCTGGTGACCCACCTCGACCTGAGCGAAGCGGCGGTAGGGGCCGCCGCCGACGTGCTCCGGGAGGCGACCGGATCGGCCCTTCGGGCCTGAGCCGCCGAATCAGGGGGCGGCTGGGAAGCGCAGGAGGTCAGACGTCGTCGTCGTCGTCGGCTTCCGTCGATTCGAAGTCGTCGTCGACCTCGTCGTCGTCCGAGTCATCGTCATCGTCGTCGTCGTCGTCCTCGTCGTCGTCTTCGAGGTCGTCGTCGTCGTCGTCGTCATCATCGAGGCGCGTGCCGCGAAACTTCAGGTCGATCCCGGCGTCGGATAGCTGGGCTTCCAGCAGCTCGAACAGCTCGTCGACGTCTTCGATGGTCCACTCATCGACGATCTCCGACAGGAAGTCGTAAAAATCCCCGGACTCGATGTGGCGTTCGATCTCTTCGATCTGCTCCTCGGAGAACGCCTCCATCATGTCTTCCCGGAGGGTCTCCGTGTCGCCTTCCTCGATGGCGTCCGCGGCGGAGATTCGAATCGCCTTGACGGCCCGTTTGTCGAGGTAGATTTCCATGCGGCGACCTTCCCCTCCGGCGGGTGGACGCGCGTACTATAGGTGGGGTGCCTTCCCTGTCAACAATGGGCAAACGGCGACGCGAACCCGCCGTTCGCGCCCCTTTCCCGCCCCACGTCTTGCTGCTCGCTGGGGCCGCGGCGGCGGCCGTCGGGGCCGTCCTTCCCGCCGTCGGACACGCGCAGGATGGCCTCGACTCCGGCCCCGCCGACGCCCCGGCCGCCGGCGAGCCGCCCTCCGTCGAGCTCACCCCGCCGCCGTCCCGGGAGCCCGCGTTCTGGGCCGGCTACCTCCATCTGGATTTCGCCATACCCATCGCTCGAGGCGCGGTCTGTCCATCCGGAGCGGCCTGCATCCTGGAAGGAGGCGGCGGCATCGACCTCGGGGTCGAACGCCGGCTGCCGAGCGGCTTGTCCATCGGGCTCGCCTACGGGGCGATCTTTCTCGACGGGGGTGGGGTGTTCGAGATCGGCGTGCTGCAGTTCCTCGGGCCCCGGTTCCGCTATGGCTTCCTTCCGGATCGGAGGGCCCACCCCTTCCTCGCCGCGGGGCCGATGCTGGTCCTGTTCGGCGAGACCTTCGAGCTTCAGACGGCGGGGGGCGGCTTCGAGCTCGAGGCCGGGGTGGACGTGGAGCTCGACCCGAGCCTCCGGCTGAGGGTCTCCTTACCCCTCCGGGCCTTCGTCCTCTCCGAGTTCACGACCCGAAACGACGGTGTCCAACGGGCCGATGGTTTCGGGGTCGACGCGGTCCTCTTCATCCGGGTGGGGCTGGTCGTTCTGGACGTCTCCTAAGCCGGACAGCGCATGCAGCCGCCGAAAACCGGAACTCCGACCTCCCTTGCCGTACCCTTGACGGGTATGCCGGGGACGCGTTCCACTCAATCCGCCGGGGTGCGTGGTCGCCTCGCGCCTGGGGCTCGCGATCCCGATGGCGTCGCCGACCTTGTCATGAGGAGCATGCGCACGTGGTGACCTGCGGCCGCTGCGGCGCCGACAACGCCGTCGGCATGCGCTTTTGCACCAACTGCGGGGCAGAGCTCGCCGGCGGTACCGGCCCGACCCCGCCGGCGGCCGCGGGGGTTCGCCAGGCCTCGGGTCGTCGGCCGGTCTCTCCCCCCAGCGACGACGAGATCCCGTCGCCTCCCCCCGACGAGGTGAGCCGACCGACCCAGGTCGCTTCATCGGCGCCGCCGTCGGCCCGGACCTTCGGTCCATCCGGGGGGTCGTCGACCTCCTCTGGGGCCGGGGGGTCTCGGCCCTTCGACGCCACCCACGGCTCCGGCCCCGGGGCTGGGGCGGCGTTGAACCGCACGTACGTTCAGGCTCCTCCGGACCGCCAGCCGGCCGCCCCGGCTCGCCTGGTTGCCCTCCTCAAGGACGGTGGAGACGGGAACGTATACCCGGTGAGCCAGGAGCAGATGGACGTCGGCCGGGCCGAGGGCGACGTCGTCTTCCCCGACGACCCCTATCTGGACCCGCGTCACGCCCGCATCTTCCGGCGGGGCGGCGGGTACGTCCTGCGGGACCTCGACACCGTCAACGGCATTTATGTCCGCATCCGTGAGCCGGTCGACTTGCAAGACGGTGATATGCTGCTCGTCGGGCAACAGGTGCTTCGGTTCCAGATCCTGTCCGAGGGCGAGCTGCCCCTCGGTCCGGCGACGGTCCGGGGCACCTTGGTTTTTGGGACGCCGGAGGTGCCTCGGGTCGCGCGACTGCTTCAGTACACGACCGAAGGTGTGGGCCGGGACGTGCACTATCTTTATCGAGAGCAGACCATCGTGGGGCGGGAGACGGGCGACCTGGTCTTCCCCGACGACCCGTTTCTGTCTCGGCGGCACGCCTCCATCACCCACGATCGGACCAGCCGGCGCTACGTGCTGAAGGACCTCGGATCGTCGAACGGCACCTCGGTGCGGTTCCGGGGGGAACGTCCCCTGCGGGACGGTGACCAGTTCCGCCTCGGCCGCCATCTCTTTCGCTTCGACCTGACCGGTGACGGCACGGGGACCGACAGCGGCGGCCTGGGGCGCACTCGGTGAGTAGGGCAGCATGAGCGCCAAGGGCCGCGAGTCGACGCCACCGACCCCCCCGGCCAGGGAACCGACCCTGCCCGGGATGCCCACCGGGGGTGCGTCGCGGGGCGGCCAGGCGGTTCCGGCGGGCATCCACGTCTCCGTCGAAGCCATGACCGATACGGGGCTCGTCCGGGAGCACAACGAAGACAACTTCCTGGTCGCCGACCTCCGCGCCCACCGCCACATGACCGCCGCCGACGATGCCCACTCCGACGCCGGGGTGGGGGACGAAGGCTTCCTCCTCGCCGTCTGCGACGGCATGGGGGGCGCCGCCGCCGGGGAGGTCGCCAGCCAGATGGCCGTCGACGCCCTGTTCGAGGTGATGGACCGGGACGGGATCAGCGTGGACCGGGATGCCTTCGCCCGGCGCCTGGTCGGGGCGGTCGAAGAAGCGGGCAATCGCATCTACAGCGCGGCGAAGATGGACCGCTCCCGGCGGGGGATGGGGACGACGGCCACCGTCGCCGGGCTTCGAGACAAGGTGCTCTTCGTCGGGCAGGTGGGCGACAGTCGGGCCTACGTCCTCAGGCGCGGGGAGCTCGTCCAGATCACCAAGGACCAGTCCTTGGTCAATCAGCTCGTCGAAGCGGGTCAGCTGACGGAAGAAGAAGCGGAAGGTTTCGAGCACTCGAACATCATCCTCCAGGCCCTCGGCACCACGGAGGACGTGCAGGTCGACCTCACCTTCCTCGAGCTCCGCCGAGGGGACGTGCTGATGCTCTGCTCGGATGGGCTGTCCGGACTCGTCCATGCCGAGACGATCAAGGACACCCTGGCCAACGCCCCGGACCTCCGGCAAGCCTGCGAATCCCTGGTCGAGCTCGCCAACGCCGGCGGGGGCCACGACAACGTCACCGTCGTCTGCGCCAGCTTCGACGGCACGGACCTCGACGAGCCGGAAGACCCGGAGGTCGTCCGCCCCGCCTACCAGCAGTATCCCCTCCCCGCAGAGACCGCGGACCCGACGCCTCCCCCTCGGCGCACCGCCATCAAATCGAGCGCCCCCAAGCCTGGCGCCGACGTGAAGCGATCCCTCGTCGGGGCGGAAGCGGCCGGCGGCGCCGTGGCGGCCGACGGCGCCGCCGGCCGGCGCCGCTTCGCCCCGGAAGACGCGCCGGAGGTGCCGGTCAGGGCCTTCCCCTGGTGGTGGATCGCCGTCGGGGTGGTGCTCGTCCTGGTGATGGGAGCGGTGCTCCTCGCCAACGCCGCCTCCGACGGCGGCGACGAAGCCGGAGAAGGGACGCCCGTGACCGTCTCGGCGGAGCGGCCTGTCGCTGCTCCGGACCGATCCCTCGCCGCCCCCGAGCCTCTGCCGGAAGCCGTCGGCGCTCCGGACGGGCCCGAGCCGGTCACGGTGGTGGTCCGGACGGACATCGCCGGTGCCCAGATGGTCGTCGACGGCCAAGCGGAAGGACCCCTCCGGGACGGGATGGTGCTGCGCCTCCGGCCCGGCCGGCGGCACCTCGTGGCCCGGTCGGACGGCTCGGAGCTCGCGGAAACCGAGGTGCTGGTCGCGCCCGGGGAACCCGTCGAGGTGTCCCTGGCGCTCCCCCGGGGCATCGGCGCCGCGGCGCGGGTCGACCCCGGGGCGGGTACCGCGGCGGCCCGGGGTCGGCGGGGTCCCGGCGCCGGCGACGGGGACGCCGTCGATCGCGCCTCGGACGCCGAGGCGGCGGCGGCCCGTCGGGCCCGTCGGGCGGAACGACGCCGCCGTCGTGCCGCCGGGGGGAACCCGGACGACGTCGCCCCGGCGGCGCCGGCGTCCCCCCGGGAAGCGGAACCTCGGGCCGTGTCGGCTCCGCGGCAGGAATCCGGAACCACCGGGGGCCCGACGACGGAGCCCGCGCCATCCTCCGGGCCCGCTTCCGGTGGGCTCAGGCTATCGCCTCCACCCGCGCCTTGAAGGCATTCCCGAGCTCCGTGGCCAACGCCTCGGCCCGCGCCTCGGCGGTGGCGATGGGCTCGTCGCCGGTGACCTCCGTGGTCACGTCGACGTAGATCTTGATCTTCGGCTCGGTGCCGCTCGGTCGCAGCATCAGCCGCTGACCGCCCTCGAGCTCGTAGGACAAGACGTCCGACGCGGGGAAGGACAGGGGATGCGCCACCCCGTCGGAGATCGTCGTCCGCGTGCCCTGGAGCAGGTCGCTGATCGCTTGGACGCGCCGCCCGGCGACCTCCTGGGGAGCCTCGTCCCGCATGCCCGCCATCATCCGACCGATGCGCGCCGCCCCGTCCAGTCCGGTGAGCTTCAGGGAGAGCTGCCGGCTCTTGGCGAGGCCGTAGCGCCTCCACATGAGCTCCCGCTCGCCGAGCAGGGTCGTGCCCCGGGACGCGCACCAGGCGACCAGGTCCGCCGTCACGAGCGCGGCCCCGATGCCGTCCTTGTCCCGGACCAGGTCGCCAACCGTGTACCCCAGGGCTTCCTCGTAACCCATGACGAAGCGGGCCTCCGGGTCTTCGGCCTCGATCGCCATGGCGCGATTCGCGATCCACTTGAATCCCGTGAGGGTCTGCTCGCAGCGGGCGCCATGGGCCTCGGCGATGCGGCGCAACAGAGGCGAGCTCACGATCGACTGGGCGACGAAACGGCGGCCATCGGCGGGCCCCTCGGACAGCAGATAGTGGGCGAGGAGGCAGCCGAGGTCGTTGCCCGATAGCTGGACGAAGCCTCCGCCGTCGCCGGGGGCGGCGACGGCGAGACGGTCGGCATCCGGGTCGTTGGCCATCACCAGGTCGGCCCGGACCGAAGCGGCGAGGGCGAGGACCCGGTCCATCGCCCCCGGCTCCTCGGGATTCGGAAAGGCGACGGTGGGGAAGTCCGGGTCGGGGTCGGCCTGTTCCGGAACGACGTGGACCGCCGGGAACCCGCCGCGGGCGAGGGCGGCCTGCACGAAGCGGCCACCCACTCCGTGCATCGCCGTATAGGCGATGACGACCTCGCCCCGGGGCAGGTCGCCGTGGACGGGGAGGCTCGCGATCCGGTGGAGGTACCCGTCGACCGTGTCCTTCCCCAGGGGGCGCCAGAGCCCGTGCGCCTCTGCGTCTCTTCGAGAGAGCCGGGGGATCCGCCGGGCCCCCGGGGCGTCGGCGATGGCGTCGGCGATCGCCTGGTCCACCGGCGGGACGATCTGGGCCGCGTTGCCCCAGTAGACCTTGTAGCCGTTGTCCTGGGGTGGGTTGTGGCTGGCGGTGACGACGATGCCCGCGGCGGCCCTCCGTTCGGCGCAGGCCCAGGCCACCAGCGGGGTCGGGGCGAGCTCCTCGAAGACCCAGGCGCGGAGCCCGGCCGCCGCGCAGACCCCGGCGGCGTCCTCGGCGAAGGTCCGGCTGCCGTGGCGCCCGTCGAACCCGATGACCACCCCTCGCTCCCCGGCGTCCGGCACCTGCTGCGCCAGGACGCGGCAGAGCCCCGCGGTGGCCCGAAGGACGACCGCCCGGTTCATGCGGCCCGGGCCTGCGCCGAGGCGACCTCGAAGCCCGGCGGTGCCGAACTCTAGGGGAGCCCGGAAACGTTCCGCGAGCTCCGCCTGGTCATCCCGGTCCAGAATGGCCCGGAGCTCCCCCTGCGTGGTCGGGTCCGGGTCTTCCGCCAGCCAGGCCTCCGCCTCGGCCCGCAGGGCCACGGTTTCGTCCGGTCCGTCGTCCGTCGTGCTGCCCATCGTGCCGAACCCTACCAGCGCGGCCCGGTCGCGTCCGCGGCAAGGGGTCGGTTCGGCTGCTAGGTTGGGTAGGTGCCTCGAGCTTCCCGAAGCGTGCCGCCGGGACGGCCCGGCGACCCTGGGACCCGGCGCGCTGCTACCACCGCACCGATGATGGGCATGGCCCTCCGAGCCGCGACGGTCGGCGCCCTGGTCTTCCTGGGGGGGGTCGCCTGCGCCGCGGAGACGGGCGGCCCGGGGGCGGGGGACGACGAGCCCTACCCGTTCGACCTACCCCCGGGCTTTCCCCAGCCGCCGGTTCCGGAGAACAACCCGATGAACGCGGCCAAGGTCGAGCTCGGTCGCCGGCTGTTCTACGACACCCGTCTCTCCCGGAACGAAACCCAGTCCTGCGCCA
Source organism: Polyangiaceae bacterium LLY-WYZ-14_1 (assembly GCA_031800515.1). Classification (GTDB taxonomy): domain Bacteria; phylum Myxococcota_A; class Polyangia; order Polyangiales; family DAPKRP01; genus DAPKRP01. The sequence continues at coordinate 8,197 of DAPKRP010000925.1, forward strand.
GCTGCCATCTGCAGGAGCTCGCCTTCACCGACGGGCTTTCCCAGTCCGTGGGCTCCACCGGAGAGGTCCATCCCCGGGGCAGCATGAGCCTGGCGAACAGCGCCTACGCGCCGAACCTGACCTGGGCCAACCCGAATCTCGACACCCTGGAAGCCCAGGCCCCGGGTCCCATCTTCGGCGAGTTTCCCATCGTCGAGCTGGGGATGGTCGGCCAGGAAGACCTGCTCCTGGAACGCCTCCAGGGGGACGACCGCTACCGGGCGCTCTTCCCCGACGCCTTCCCCGACGCTCCGGACGACCCGGTCAGCGTCTCCAACGTGATGAAGGCCCTCGGTGCCTTTCAGCGCACCTTGTTGAGCGGCGATTCGCCCTACGACCGTTTCCGGAGCGGCGAAGACCCGGACGCGATGAGCGAATCGGCGAAGCGCGGGCTGACCCTGTTCTTTTCCGAACGGGCCGAATGCTTTCATTGCCACGGGGGCTTCCTGCTGAGCTCGTCCGTCAACCACCAAGGCGTGGTCTTCCCGGAGGTCGTCTTCGCGAACAACGGGCTCTACAACGTCGACGGCCGCGGGGCCTACCCGCCCGGGAACACGGGCCTCCACGAGTTCACCGACGATCCCCGGGACCAGGGGAAGTTCAAGCCGCCGTCCCTGCGGAACGTCGCCGTCACCGCCCCCTACATGCACGACGGGTCCATCCCGACCTTGGAAGC
>DAPKRP010000926.1:0-4370 GCA_031800515.1 Polyangiaceae bacterium LLY-WYZ-14_1
GATTCTGGTCGCGCGGTCGCCGCCACCTCACCTCCCGAGGCCCCTCGGCCGCCTTAGCCTCGTGCTCCACAACACCCATGGCGACGAGGAGATCACAACCGCCGGACCCACGTCGATCCTTATTTTGAGCGACCCTCTCAGCTCGTGCAGCGGGCCCGGGGCGCGGACTCGATCTCCCGGAGCTTCGCCCGGGCCCGGCGCACCAGGGTAGAGCGACGATAGCCCTGGATCAGGGCCTCCAGGGCCCCCTTCGCGTCCGTGCAGGCGCCGAGACGGAAGAAGGCGTCGGCCATGTCGAACAGGGTCTCGTCCGCAGCGTCTCCCCGGCGGTATCGGCTGACCACCACCCGCAGCTCCCGGAGGGCCGCCGCCGGCTGGTCCTGTTCCAGATAGCTCTTCCCGATCCAGTACTGGGCATTGTCCGCTTCGTCGTCCTGGGAATATTTCCTGACGAAGGCTCGAAAAAGCGCCCGGCTCCGTCCGTGGTCTCCCTGCTGGAAGGCCCGGTAGGCGGCGGCGTAGTGCTCGGCGCGGTCTTCCGGGATCTCCGACTCGTCCAGGGTGATGTCGACGCCGGCCTGCCGGGCCAGGCGCTCGATCCGCATCGCGAGCTCGTCCCGGCTTTCCCCGAGGCGACGCTCGGCCAGTTCGAGGGCGTTGCGGACCTCGGCGATCTCCCCTTCGATGCGGCCGATCTCCTGCCGAAGGGCGACGACCTCCTGGCCGAGGTCCGCGCTGTTCCGGGTGAGCAGATTGGTCGCTTGGTCGAGGACGCCCTCGAGCTCCTGGACTTTCTCCGTGGCGGCGGCGAGCTGGTTCCGAAGCTGCGCGCGTTCTTCGTCCATCCCGTCTTCCAGGGTTCGGAGGCGCCGCTCGAGGGTTTCCTGCCGTTGGACGAGCCGGTCGCCCTGGGCCTTCGGGACGCACCCCCCCGCGAGAAGGATCAGGAGGAGCCCGGCCCCGATTCCTCTCCGCCGGGAGAGGGAATCGGCACCGGCGCAAACGCGGTTCGAACTTCCGGGCAGGGGTACTAGGGGTACTAGGGACGCGGATACGCGGACATCGCTTCGGTTCATCGCTGCCTCTCTGGGTCGGGGTCCCGGGAGGAACCACCAGCGTCTTCCTCGGAGGGGCTCGCCCCCCCCTCGGTCTCGATCTCGACCCGTCGGTCCCGAGCCCACCCCGGCTCGTCTTCGCCGCGAGCGAGCTCTTCTCCCATCGAGCCCACGGACACCTCGGCGCCGCCGAGGCCGAGGGACCGCAGGAATCCCTCCACGGCCCGGGCTCGACGTTCTCCGAGGGCCAGGTTGTACTCTTCCGTGCCCCGAGGGTCCGCGTGCCCGACCAGTGTCACCTCCCGGGCGTCCCGCTCTCGGATGCATCGGGCGTTGGCCTCGAGGGCGTTGCGGGCGTCCGGGGTGAGGGTGGCCTCGTCGAAGGCGAAGCGAACCGCTCGCACCTGGCATTCCGGCTTCCGGGAAGCGTCGGAGGACCGCTCCTCCCGCGGGGAGACCGCGGAAGGGGCACAGCGGCCGGCGACGCACGCCGCCCCGGCGGGACAATCCCCATCGACTCGGCAGGCACCCTCCACCTGCTCGCACCGTCCCTCCGTGCAGCGTTCCCCGGGGGCACAGTCCGCGTCCCCCCGGCAGGCCTGGCACTGCTGACGGACGCAGAACTCGGCGTCCAGGCAGTCGTCGTCGGTCCGGCAGGCCGGATAGGTCGGACGACACCCGACGGCGCCGAGGAGGACGGCGGCAGCGGCGACGGCCGGCGCGAGCTTCACCGCAGGCACCATATCAGAGGGTGTTGAGGAATCCCTCGTGGGGGGATCGGGAGGGGGGTGTTGACCGACCCTACTTAGCCCGGCGCGCCCTTGCCGCCGGGAGGCTTCGGGAGAGCCCGGTCGGTTGGTCGGTAGGGAGACCACGGTGCGCGGGTCCCCGGGTTCCGGCATGCTGCCCGCCATGACCGACGCCCGCCCCGTCCTGAGCGCCCGCGCCCAGCGCCTCACCCCGTCGGCGACGATGGCGATCAGCCAGCGCGCCCGGGAGCTCGAAGCGGAGGGGGTCGACGTGCTGTCCTTCAGCCTCGGAGAACCGGATTTCGACCCGCCGGAGCACGTGCTCGAGGCGGTCCGGGGTCGCCTCGGGGACCCGGCGATGCACCACTACACCGCCGTGGGAGGCATCCCCGAGCTCAAGGAGGCGATCGCCGACGACTCCGCCCGGCGTCGGGGCGGTCACCGACACGACCATAAGGAGATCGTCGTCTCCGTCGGCGCGAAGCACTCCCTCTTCAATGCGTCGATGGCCGTCTTCGACCCCGGGTCGACGGTCGTGATCCCCGCCCCCTATTGGGTGAGCTATCCGTCCCAGGTCCGACTGATGGGGGCCGAGCCGACCATCGTCCCCACCACCGCCGAAGCCGGGTTTCGTCTCGCGCCGGGGCAGCTGGCGGAGGCGATGACCTCGTCGACCCGCGCGGTCGTGTTGTGCAGCCCCTCCAATCCGACGGGCTCGGCCTACGGACGGGACGACCTGGAGGCACTCGCCGACGTCCTCCGAAAGCGCCCGGACGTGTGGGTCATCGTCGACGAGATCTACGCCCGCCTGGTCTACGGCGACTTCGAGCAGGTCTCCCTGCTGGAGGTCGCGCCGGACCTCCGGGAGCGGCTGGTGATCGTCGATGGGGTCAGCAAGACCTTCGCGATGACCGGCTGGCGCATCGGGTGGATGCTGGCGCCGGCCCCGGTCGCCGCCGCCTGTACGAAGCTGCAGGGGCAGGCGACCACCAACCCGACCGCGGTCGCCCAGGTGGCCGCCGCCGCCGCCCTGTCCGGGCCCCAGGAACCGGTGGAGGCCATGCGCCGGGCGTTCGCCGAACGCCGGGAGCTGATGGTCGCCGGGCTGGATGCGCTGCCCGGCCTCACCTGCCGGATGCCGGAGGGCGCCTTCTACGCGTTCCCCTCCGTCGACGGGCTCATCGGGATGAAGACGCCGGCGGGCGGGCTGCTCGAAGACGACATGGCCGTCGCGGCCTATTTCCTGGACGAGGCGCGCTGTGCCGTCGTGCCGGGCTCGGCCTTCGGAGCGCCGGGGTTCCTCCGGATCAGCTACGCCGCTGCCCCGGACACCCTGAAAGAAGGCCTCCGGCGTCTCGAGGGCGCCATCGGGCGCCTGTCACCCTAAAGGCCTCAGGACGGAACCCCTCGACACCGTCTCAAGACCCCGGTGGCGGGGCCGCTCGGAGGGGCGCTCGGGCGGCCAGCCGGCGGGTCCCCCGGGCGATGGCGGCCCGGGTGACCAAGCCGGTGCCGAGGACCAGGGCGAGCACCCCCGCGACGGTTCGGGGGGCGAGACCCGCCCGGAGCAGGAGGAGGACCGCGAGGCCTCCCTGACGGCTGGTCGCCTGGCCTCCCCCTGCCCAGGCGGCGACCGCGATCCCCCCGGCGGCGCCGAGGACGGCCCCGTAGACCATGGGCGCCTCCTCGAGAAAGAGCGACCAGCGGGTGAGACCGTAAAGCAGCTCGGGGAAGCCGGTCCCAGCGCTCCGACGACCCGCCTCGAAGGCGACGATGATGGCTAGGCCCGCCGCGAGACCCAGGCCGCGGCCGAGGCGGGACCGGAGCGAGGGCGCTGGGGGCGCGGCAACCCCCAGACCGACCAGGGGAAGGGCGGCGAGATGGGCGAGCTCGGCGACGTTCCGGGCGACGCCGGCGACTACGACGCCGGCGGCGCCGGCGACCGCGGCGAGGGTCCAGGCGGTGAAGGACAGCAGCGTGCTCAGGCCCAGGAGCCCGAGGCCCACGCGCAGCACCGCCCCGGCGGGAAATCGGAGCGCGGTGAGGGCGAGAAGGACGGCCAGCACCGTGCCGGAGGCGATACCGGCGAAGACGATCTGGGTCGTGACCCGAGGGAAGGGCAGGACCAGAGCCAGGAGGGCCGCGGGCAGGAAGAGCCCGGCGAAGGCGGCGAACACGACCCGGCGGGTCGGCGGGGCCCAGCCCCGGGCCCGAAGCAGATCGTAGAGCAGGAACCCCAGGGCGAGGACCGCGGCGACGGCGGCGATGTTCCGCGCCAGCTCGCCCACCTGCACCGTGGCCAGCCGGGCGCCCCGATCCATGCCCCCGGGTAGGGTACGGACGACGACGGCGTTGATCACCAGGTCGGCGATCCCCGCCAGGCCGGCCAGGGTCGACAGCGGGGGAGCCGCCTCGAAGCGCCGGGCCGCCGCCTCCCAGGCGAGGCGGGATGGGGCCGGACCGCCGCCGCGTCGGGCGTGGACGTCCGCGTCGGCGTCCCGGTCCACGGCGCTCGTCACCCGCGCGGTCTACAGCATCCCGATGCGCCGGTCCAAAGCGGCGAGAG
>DAPKRP010000927.1:0-3783 GCA_031800515.1 Polyangiaceae bacterium LLY-WYZ-14_1
ACGACCCCACCGACGGGTACCCGGGGCGGAGAGGGCGGCCGCGGAGGCCGGGGGCTCCTGCGGCTGGGGCTCTACGTCGGCGCCTTCGTCGGGAGCGCCGTCGCGCTGAACGGCTGGATCTTCTCCGGGGGAGCCATCGCCTGGTCCAGCACGCTGCGGAATCCTCCCTGGTCGCCCCCCGGGCCGGTCACCGGCGCCATCTGGGTGACCCTGTTCGCCCTGATGGCCGGCGCCCTCTTCGTCGTCGAGCGGAACGGTCGGGGCCCGGCGCGAAACCCGGCCCGGGGCGGCATTCTGGTGCTCTGGTTGGTGAACATGACCTGGACCTGGGCCTACTTCGGGCTGCGGAACGTCCCGAACGGCTTCTACGTCACGGTCATCGCCTGGGTGATCTGCGTGCCGGTGCTGGGTCTCGCCTGGCGGGCGACCCGCCTCGGCGGCGCGCTCTTGATGCCGCTCCTCGGCTGGCTGACCTTCGCCCTCGCCCTCTCCTGGACGACCTGGCAGCTGAACCCGACGTAGGGGGTATTCCTGACCGGGGTCGGACCGGAGGGTGGGGTCGCAACACCCATGGCGACGAGGAGATCACAACCGCCGGACCCACGTCGATCCTTATTTCGAGCGACCACCTCAGACCGCGTCGTTTCGGAGGGCGGTGATGGCCTTCGCGTAATCGGCTTCGCCGAAGATGGCGCTGCCGGCGACCAGGGCGTCGGCGCCTGCGTCGACGACGCGGGCGGCGGTCCCGGGTTTGATGCCGCCGTCCACCTCGAGGGCGATGTCCTTCCCGCTGGCGTCGATCCATTCTCGGATCTTCTGGATCTTGGGCAGGACCCTCGGCAGAAACGACTGGCCGCCGAAGCCCGGGTTCACGCTCATCACCAGGACGAGGTCGAGGTCTTCGAGCACGTAACGGATCGCGTCTTCCGGCGTGTGGGGATTGAGCGCGACCCCGGCCTTCGCGCCGCAGCCGCGGATCTGGCTCAACAAGCGCTGGAGGTGCACGGCGGCCTCCGCCTGGACCGTGACGCCGTTGGCGCCCGCCTCGCAGAAGTCCTCCACGTATCGCTCGGGCTCGACGATCATCAGGTGGCAATCGAAGGGCTTGTCGCACAGGGGCCGGAGGCAGCGGATCACCGGCGGCCCAAAAGTCAGATTGGGCACGAAGCGGCCATCCATCACGTCGAGATGGATCCAATCGGCCCCGGCATGATCGACGGCCCGGATCTCTTCGCCGAGGCGCGCGAAGTCGGCGCTGAGCACGGAAGGCGCGATCCGAACAGGACGGCGAGGGGTCATCACCCCAGGATGCCGCACTCGGCCGCGTGTTCCAGCCGCTCCCGGCCAAGGACCCGCGCTGCCCCCTCCTCGACCCCCGTTCGGCGAGCAGCTAACGCTTCTCCCGGAGGTTGAGATGACGATGAACTACCGATTGCTCGGGCGAAGCGGCCTGCGGGTCTCCGAGCTCAGCCTGGGGACGATGACCTTCGGCGACGACTGGGGGTGGGGCGCCTCCGCGGAGGACTCGAAGAAGCAGCTCGACGCCTACGTCGAGGCCGGCGGCAACTTCATCGATACGGCGAACCTCTACACCAATGGGTCGAGCGAGAAGATCGTCGGCGAGCTGGTGCGGAGCGAGCGAGAGCGCTTCGTCATCGCCACGAAGTACACCCTGCTGCAACGCCCCGGCGACCCGAACGGGGCCGGTGGACACCGGAAGAGCCTCGTCCACGCCCTGGAAGCGAGCCTGCGTCGGCTCGGGACCGACCACGTGGACCTGTACTACGTGCACGCCGACGACGGCCTGACGCCCATCGACGAGATCATGCGTGCCCTCGATGATCAGGTGCGGCTTGGAAAGGTCCTCCACGTCGGCGTCAGCGACTGGCCCGCCTGGAAGGTCGCCCGGGCGAACACGATGGCGGACCTGAGGGGCTGGACTCCCTTCGTCGGGCTCCAGATCGAATACAGCCTCATCGAACGCACCGTCGAGCGAGAGCTCCTGCCGATGGCCGAGGCCTTGGACCTCGGCGTGCTCGCCTGGGGACCTCTCGGCGGCGGTGTCCTCACCGGAAAGTACCGGGCGTCCGGGGAGGCCGACGACTCGAAGCGCACGGGCTCCAACGAGCACCGGGTCACGGACCGCAATCTACGCATCGCCGACGAGGTGGTGGCGGTGGCGAAGGAAGTCGGCCGACCGCCCTCCCAGGTCGCGATCAACTGGGTGCGCCAGCGACCGGGGGTCGTGATCCCGATCCTGGGGGCCCGCACCCCAGCGCAGCTCGCGGACAATCTGGCGGCCCTGGAGTTCGAGCTGGATGACGCCCACCTGAGGCGGCTCGACGACGTCAGCCGGGTCGACCTGGGCTTTCCGACCGAGTTCCTGACTCGCGACCGCGTCCGCAAGCTGGTCCAATCCGACGTCCACGAGCGGATCCGGCCTCACCGGACGGCGGGCTGACCCGGCGGTTTCGACGGCGGCGGGCTCCCGGGTCGCGTGGGCGCGCACGGCACCGCCCAGCGAGACGGGCAAAAAAAACGCCCGTGTCGCCTATCTCGACCGGCCCTTGTTTGACCGACCCTCTGAGTAATTCTCCTTCCCCGGCCCGGCGGGCCTTGATAGGACGCCCCCGTGGGCAAGGACCGGGAGGAGGTCGGGACGGGGGCGAGGGTGCGGGCCCTCGAAGAAGAGAACGCCGCCCTCCGCGCCCGCCTGGACCGGATCGAAGCCCGGGACCAGCGGGGACGAACGGTCCGCGGACGGCTGCTCAAGGGAGGGACGCGACTCCTCCTGCCCGCCTTCGACCGCCAAAACCTGGTGCGGAGCTTCTCCCGGCTCCTCGAGACGGCGAGCGGCTTCGCCGGGCCCCGAAGCGACTGGCCGGCGCGGGATCGGCTGCTCGGAGATGGGCGCGCTTTCCTGGAAGCGGTGGTGCGTTTCGTCGTCCGCCGCCGGTTTTGGCTGATGTTCTTCGGCCTGGTGGCGACGGCGATCCCGGCACTCCAGGTGTGGCTCCTGGTTCAGCAGAATCGGATCGTCGAAAATCAAAACGAGTTCTTCGAGATCCAAGTCTACGACGCGGTCGCCCGTTCCATGACCGAGGGAGACCGGAACGCCCGCCTCATGACGGGGGCGCTGCTGGCCCAGGCCGAGCTCGACTTCGTCGAAGGTGTCGTCGCGGAGACCTTCGACGACGACCTGCTCGCCGTCTACAGCGCGGAAGGGGTCAACGCCGCGAGCCGGCGCCTCGAAGACGCCGCCTTCCGCGGCTACCTGGTGCGAGGCGTGGTCCGCGCCGTCGAGCGCCGCGGCCGGGACGAAGGCCAGGCGCCGGGACCGCTCTTCGACGAGGTCCGGCGGATGGTCGGTACGGTGCTGAGGGACGCGACGGACCGGGTGCCGGAGGTCCTGCGCTTCGGACGGCCGGGGGCCGCCCCCGCCCTGGACGACGCCCTCGCGGAGCAGGTCCACAACTACCTCTACCAGGTCTCCGCTCTGCTCCGGGTCCACGGGCGCCTTGCCCGCTCGGCCAACAAGGAAGACGTGTACTTCGCCGAGATCGCCCCCCTGCTCCGACGCTGGGCCGGGCGCCGTCTCTCCCCGGACAACCGCTTCGCCGAGACCTACCGCCTGGTGCTGCAGGACCTGCTGTTCGAGGTGGCGGCGGAACCCGGCCTCGGAGACGGTCCGGTGCGTCTCGACGACCTGGGCCTCACCCCCGAGAAGGCCGTCGACAAAGCGCTCGAGCGATTGAAGGACCGGGTTCCCTCCGACGCGGTCCC
>DAPKRP010000928.1:0-4416 GCA_031800515.1 Polyangiaceae bacterium LLY-WYZ-14_1
GCCATCGAGGGGGCGGTGCCCCGCGCTCCCGGGGAGGACGGGGGTGGGACGAGGGGCGTCGTCGCCGTGCTGCTCCGGGTGGCCGCAGCCCGCCCGGGACCGCCCGCTTCCCCCAGATGCTCGCGGACGATCCGGGCCAGCACCCGCCGCGCCGCCCCCCGATTGAGCGGCACCAGGGAGGCTTCGAGCTCGTCCCGGAGGGCGGCGAGGTTCGAGGCGCTGCTGGGGGGCTGACCCGTCCCCTCGTCCACCAGGGATAGAAGCACGGGAGGCACGCCGGAGCCGGCGGCGAGGAGCAGGCGGGTCAGCACGTCCACCAGCCCGCGAGCGGCCTCCCGGGGAGCCACCGGCGTCTCGTCATTCGGAACGAGCTCGACCTGCCCGTCCTCGGTGATCCGCACGTCCCCGGGGTCGAGGTAGACCGGGGCCTCGACGAGCCGTTCCGCCACCTCGAGGGCCACGAAGGCGCCGATCTCGAAGGGAAGCCGCTGGCCACCCCGTCGGTGCCGGTCGACCAGGTCGGTGACCGAGATGGAGGCGCGCTGTCCCTTCACGGCGCTTCGGTCTCCCGGACGGGCACGCCGTGTTCTCGCAGATGGGCCCGCACCTGCGCCACCGTGAGGACGGCGTCGTGGAAGATGCTGGCGGCGAGCGCCGCGTCCGCGCCTCCCTCGACGAGGGCCGCCCGCAGGTGGTCTGCTTCTCCGGCCCCCCCGGAGGCGACCACCGGGATCGGGACCGCATCCGCCACCGCCCGGGTGAGGGCGAGGTCGTAGCCGTCCTGGGTGCCATCCCGGTCCATGCTGGTGAGCAGGATCTCCCCCGCCCCGCGGTCGGCGACCTCGCGAGCCCAGGCGACCGCGTCCCGGTCCGTGGGCCGGCGGCCGCCGTGGGTGACCACCTCCCAACGCGGCCCCTGTCCCGCCTTCCCGTCGAAGGCCCCGGGCGCCGCCAGAAGACGGGCATCGATGGCCACGACGATCGCCTGGGAGCCCCAGGCGGCCGCCAGCTCGTCGATCAACGCCGGTCGGGCCACCGCCGCGGAGTTGATGGAGACCTTGTCGGCACCGGCGTGGAGCAGGGCATGGACGTCGTCCCGGGAGCGGACGCCTCCGCCGACGGTGAGGGGGACGGCGATCTCGGCGGCGGTGCGCTCGACGACGTCGATGAAGATGCCCCGATTCTCGTGGGTCGCCGCGATGTCGAGGAAGGTGATCTCGTCGGCCCCCTGGGCGTCGTAGCGGGCGGCGCATTCGACCGGGTCGCCGGCGTCCCGGAGCCCGACGAAGTGGACCCCTTTGACCACCCGCCCCTCCGCGACGTCCAGGCAGGGGATGATGCGACGAGCCAGCATCAGCCCACCCTCGGGGTCGAGGAGAGCCCCGCCGGCGGCCCAAGGTCGTCGGATTCGAGCTGCAGGGCCTGCCCGAGGTCGACGTCCCCTTCGAGGAGGGCCCGGCCGACGACGGCTCCGCGAACGCCGCGGGCCACCAGCTCCTCAAGGTGCGCCAGGTGCGCCACGCCGCCGGAGGCGAGGACGGGAATACGGAGCTCGGACTGCAAGGCGACGGTGGCCTCGACGTCGGGCCCCGAACCGGTGCCGTCGCGCTCGATGGCGGTGAAGAGAACGGCGGCAGCCCCCGCGGATTCGGCGTCCCGGGCGAGCTGCTCCGGCGTCACCCCGGACCCCTCCGTCCAACCGGCCACCGCCACCTCCCCGCCCCGGGCGTCGACGGCGACGGTCACCGATCCGGGTCGGCTCGCGGAGATCCTCCCCACCAGCTCCGGGCGGCGCACCGCCGCCGTGCCCAGGACGACCCGGGCGGCGCCGGCATCGAGCCAGTCGGCCGCGGAGGCTTCGTCCCGAATACCGCCCCCGACCTGGATCGACAGCGCCGGCAGCTCGGCGAGGATGCGACGGATGACCGGCAGGTTGCCCGGTCGACCCTCCCGGGCCCCGTCGAGGTCGACGAGATGCAGCCAGCGGGCGCCGGCGGCGTGATAGCGCCGGGCGAGCTCGAGGGGCGCGAAAGGATACCGGGTGACCTCGTCGTAGCGACCCTGGCGGAGGCGCACCACGGACCCGTTCAGGAGGTCGATCGCCGGGAGCAGGCGGAAGCCCATCACCGATTCCTTCCCGAGGTCCCGGTGGCGGTGGTCGCCGGCGACGGGGACGGCCCGGCCTGGGTACCGAGGAACCGCCGGAGGAGTACCCGCCCGGCCTCCTGGCTCTTTTCCGGATGGAACTGGCAGCCGAAGACCGCGCCTCGGGCGATGGCGGCGCAGAGGGGCTCGCCGTAGGCGACGCGACCGACCGTCAGATCGGGGTCCTCCGGGACGCAGACGTAGGAGTGCGTGAAGTAAAACCAGGCCGATGGGGGCAACAACGGATGGTCCCCGGAGACCTGGTTCCAGCCCATGTGGGGAACTTTGAGCCGTCGACCCTCGGCATCGACCCGGTCCCCGGACAACCGACGAACCCTCCCGGGGAAGACGTCGAGCCCTGGGTCTCCTGGGGACTCTTCGCTTTCCGCGAAGAGCACCTGCATGCCGAGGCAGATCCCGAGGTAGGGCACGCCGGCGGCGAGGCGTTCCCGCAGCGCCTCCCCGAGGCCCCCCCGGAGGGCGGCCGCCGCGTCTCGAAAGGCGCCCTGACCGGGGACGAGCAGGCGATCGGCGGCGGCGAGCACCCGGGGTTCCCGGGTGACGGTGACCGCCCCCCCGCTCCGTTCGACGGCGCGGACGACGCTGCCGACGTTCCCGAGGCCGAGGTCGACGAGGGTCACCCGGGACGGCGGCGCGTCCGCTTCCGGCGCTTCCAGCCCCGAGGAGACGATGGGCCGACCGCTCACCCGTCCAGAGTTCCCTTCGTCGACGGCATCCCCCCGGCCCGTCGGGGATCGCGCTCGACGGCCATCCGCAGGGACCGGGCGAAGGCCTTGAAGGAGACCTCGACCACATGATGGAGAATGTGCCCAGCGTGCTGGTGGAGGTGGAGGTTGCAGCGGGCCCCCCGGGCAAAGCCTTCGAAGAAGACCTCCACGAGCTCCGTGTCGAAGTCTCCGATCTTCGCCTTCGGTAGGTCGACCCGGAAGACGAAGGCAGGCCGACCGGACAGGTCGAGGGCGCAGGTGACGCAGGCCTCGTCCATCGGGAGGGTGGCGTGACCGTACCGACGAAGGCCGACCTTGTCCCCGAGCGCTTCGGCGACCGCCGACCCGAGGGTGACGGCGAGGTCCTCCGTCAGGTGATGGCCATCGACGTGGACGTCTCCCTCGGCGTCTACCTCGAGGTCGAGGAGCCCGTGGTTCGCCACCTGCTCCACCATGTGGGTCAGAAAACCGAGGGGCGTCCGCACCCGATGGGTGCCCGTGCCGTCCAGCGTGACGTCGACGGCGACGCGGGTTTCCTTCGTCTGGCGGGTGAGCTGGGCGCGGCGGGATCCCGCCTCTTCGGTGCGGTCGGCCATCAGCGGTCAGAAGCCGAACAGCTGGCTTTCCAGCTGGTCGATGAACTGGTTGATGAGGGCATTGTCCGGCTCGTGGAAGCGCGCGTCCTTCAGATGCTGCAGCGCCAGGGTCAGATCACCCGCCTTGAACGCCGCCTGAGCCTTCTGGGTGAGGTCCTTGCCTTCTTGGCTGCGAAACATGAACTGCTTCGGCGGTTCCTTGGGGGGCTCCTGGCGCTTCTTCGCAGCTTCTTCGTCGTAGCGGAGATGGCCCTCGGCGAGTTGGCGGTCGTACTCGGCACGCCGCTCGTCGTCCAGCAAGACCTCGTAGGCTTCCGCCCCCCGGCGGTAGATCTCCGTGGCGCGGCGGCGCTTCTCGCCGCCGGCTCCGACGTGGGCGTCCGGGTGGTAGCGGAGGGCGAACGCGTGGAAGGCGGCCTTGACCGCGGCGCGGTCCGCACGCGGGTCGAGCTGGAGCAGGGTGTAGTAGTCCAGCTGGTCGAGCCGGTCCCTCGACCCGTCGTCTCCCGTGCTGCTGCTGCTGCCCTGGTTCATGGCTGCTGCGGGGCCCGCCGGCGCCGCCCTAGAGCAGGCCGAGCTTGGCGGCCTGACGGTCTTGCATGCGGCGGATCTCGTCTTCGCTCAAGCCGCCGATCAGGTTGACCCGCACGGTCTGTTCCTTTCCCGTGGCGAGGTCCTTCGCCCGGACGTCGAGGGTGCCGTCCGCGTCGATGAGGAACGCGACCTCGATCTTGACCGCGCCCCGGGGGGCGGGTCGGAGCCCGGTGAGCTCGATCTCCCCGAGCCCCTGGTTGTCGACGAGGCGGCGGCTCTCCCCCTGGTAGATGCGGACCTTCACCTCCCGCTGCCCGTCCCGCCCGGTGGAGAAGACCCGGGAGTGCTCCACGGGGATCGCCGCGTTGCGCCGCACGACGGCCTCGCAGTAGCCGCCGACGGTCTCGATGCCG
>DAPKRP010000929.1:0-21910 GCA_031800515.1 Polyangiaceae bacterium LLY-WYZ-14_1
AAGGCCGCAAGCCAGGTGGGAAGCGGCTCGAAGCGCTCCGCGGCCGGGTCCAGGGCGAAGAGCCGGTCCCGGGGCGGGGAGCTCAGCAGCATCGGGCCGGCGGAGACCTCCGGCGTCACGTTGGCGCTGACGAGCTCGGGCTTTCGTCCCAGCACCCGAAAGGGCGCGTCGTCGAGGTTCGCTGCGTAGACCAGCGCGCCGCCGACCTCGACGACGAAGCTGCCGTCCCGCTGGAGCCAGAGCCCGCGCGTCTCGCCCCCGAGGAGGGCGGGTCGGGCCGTCGACCAGGTCACCGCCGCCCCCGCCTCGTCCAGGCGGCCGAGGACGCCGCGGGCCAGCACCAGTCGCCCGGACGGCAGGCCGACGGACCCTTCCGGCGCCCCGAGATGCACGACCGTGATCCCTGATGGCGCCGGCTCTTCCCCGGGGTCGAGCCCTGCGGTGCCGCCCCGCCCCGGGCCTCCACCGCAGCCCAGCGAACCGACGACGAAGAGCCCCAGGAGCCCAAAGCGCGCGACGTGAGAGAAGTCCGACACGAGGCGCACGATCCCGCGGGGTGGGGAAGTCGTCCTTGGGTAATTGGTTGAGAGGGTCGCTCCCAATAACGCTCCGGTCTCCGCGAAGCCGATCCGATGGCGTCCAGGGCGCCGCCGGATTCCCGGGAGCCGCCGTCCCGTAAAGCCACCGTCCCGAGCGGGAAGGGTGTAGGTTGGCGGGGATGCAGATCACCGGGATGCGATACGGCGCGCAGCTGCTTTCCTACGTCGACTTTCCCCGGTCTGAGGTGCTCGGCGCCGAGGCGACGGACGAGGAGATCCGGGCGCTGATTCGGACCCACGGAGAAGTGCTCATCAAGCCCGTCTTCCGCGGTGGGATCGGGAAGAAGGGTAAGGCCGGGCTCATCGGGCGGGCCCGGGATCTCGAGACGGCGCTGCGGGAAAAAGAACGGCTCTATTTCGTCGAGCACCGGGCGGGGCCGTTCCACGCCAAGGCGAACGGCGTGACCTTCGAGGCGGTCGTCCCCGCCAGCCATGAGGTCTATTTTTCCCTGTCGGATTCGACGCGCTTTCGGGCGCCGGCGGCCACCATCAGCCACCGGGGGGGCGTCGACATCGAAGAGGTCGATCCGAAGGACGTCGCGGTGGTGCCCTTCGAAGCGTTGACGGGGCTCAAGGCGTTCATCATCGCCAACTCCCTCCTCGACCTGAACGCGCCCCGGGAGATCGTCTCACCCCTGGTTCAGAACCTGCCGAAACTATGGGACTTGTTTCATAACTACGGAATGAAGCTGCTGGAGCTCAACCCGGTCCGGATGCGTCCCGAGGGCGGCGGTCGGCTCGTTCCCGTCGCTTGCGACTTCAAGGCCGAGTTCGACCAGGACGACCCTCGGGTGGGACGGCTGAACCTGCCCAGCCACCTGTTCGCCTCCGGCTATTCGCCTTTTGAACAAGAGGTCAACCAGCTCCGCACCTACCAGGGCCAGAGCGACGTCTACGTCATCCATCCGGACGGCGACGTCCTGCCCCTGACCTTTGGCGGTGGCGCCAATTCCCTGGTCACGGAGATGCTCGGGGACGATGCCAGCATTTCGAGCGACTTCGGTGGCAATCCGCCCTACGCGAAAATGAGGGCTGTCGCCGAGATATGCATGCGGCATTTCCTTCGGCAGACGAACGTACTGTTCATCATCGGCGGCAAGGCCAACAACACCGATATCTTCATCACGTTTCGAGCCATCGCCGATGCCCTCCGGGAAGAGTTCGGCCAGCGCGGCCCCACCCCCCTCTACGTCATCGCCGGACGGGGTGGCCCGAACGTCGTACGCGGCATGGGCGTGCTCCGGGACACCTGCGAAGCCCTCGGTCTGCCCTACCGCTTCTTCGGCTTCGACAGCGACATGAGCCGCGTGGTCGAGCACGCGCGCCAGGCCAATGCCTGGATGCGCGCCGGGGGACGGCAGCAGGTCGCTCACGCCCTAGGCATCCCCCCGGAATCGGCGGGCTCCTCCGCCCCGAACCCAGCCACCTGAAGGACGTAAAGACCGACTCATGTACAAGCAGGGCCTTCGGGAGTTTCCCTATTTCGTCGGCATTCGCTCCTTGGATCAGATCGCCACCCGGGACGACCGGGTGTGCGTGCTCAACGTCCTGGGTAACGAAAGCCGCTCCGTCACACCGGTGAGTCATGCCTACTCCGGCGGCAACGTCGTCTTCGGGACGGCGCCGGGGCACGGGGGCGAAGTCCTTCCGACACCGGTCGGCGACATTCCCGTGTTCGACAACGTTCGGGACGGTCTGGACGACGGTCACGCCTTCGACACGGGGGTCGTCTACCTGCCTCCGGCGGCGGTCCGGCACGGCGTCTACGAGCTGGTCCGGGTCAATCGCGACATTCGCAAAATCGTGATCATCACGGAGAAGGTCCCCGTCCACGATGCCCGAGCGATACGGGCGGTTACCCAGCAGCTGGGCATCGACGTCTTCGGTGCAAACTGCCTCGGCGTCGCCGACGCGTGGAACCAGGTGCGGATCGGGGGCGCCTTGGGTGGCGATCGCCCGGAAGAAGCGCTTTTGAAGGGATCCATCGCTGTCTATTCCAATTCCGGGAATTTCACGACCACGTTGGCGTCTTATCTGGCGATGGAAGGCTGGGGTACGACGACCCTGGTGTCCTCTGGCAAAGACCACTACATCCACTACGCCTCCCCGGAGTGGGCGTTCGCCTTCGACAACGATGCCCGGAGTAAAGGCGCAGTGATGTACGTCGAGCCGGGCGGTTACTATGAACAGGGCCTGCGGTTCACGAAGCCGGTGGTCGCCTGCGTCGTCGGCCGCTGGAAGGAACGGCTGACGCGACCCGTCGGGCACGCTGGCGCGATCTCCGGTTCCGGCCATGCCGCTGCGGACAAAGAGCGTTGGTGCCAGGAGTCCTTGGACGTCGACGGTCTTTTCACCCCCGAGCGTCCCGTGTTTTCCAAGAAGGGAGCGGTGGTGAGCAACATCGCCCACGTCCCCGCGGCCCTCAGCGCGGTGATGGAGGCGAACGGGATCTCCCCGGACTTCCCTCCCCGGGGTTCCCTCGCCCTCAAACCTTGGTTCGGCAGTGACCAGGGGCTGCCCCTACCCGATGAGCTCCGGATCCCGGTCGTCCCGGCGGTCACGCCCTACGACGAGCAGATCGACGCATTGAACCGCCAGGTTGGGGCGATCTTCCCGCGGGAGGGATTGAAGGACGCCTCCGGCGCCACCCGCATGGACCCGGAGTCGCAGGTTTCGAGTCTTCACGGGGTCTCCGTCCTCGACGCGGGACAGGCCTCGGTGAATTCCAACCTCTGCCTGGCGCTGCTCCGGGAACCTACCGACGCCAACGGCGACCATCTGGCCCACGTGGCTGTCTCGGGCTACGTCAACCTGTTCGGGGACCCGATGCTCACGGCGGCCGAGGCCGCGCGACAGGCGGGGGGCGCGCCGTCCATGGTCCTCGGCGCCGCGGTCGCCTTGCTCGGGCCCCACCGGGTCGACCGGGCTCGGCAGGCGGTGGACGCGTTCATCGACGCCTTCGCCTTCGCCGGGTTGGAAGACGCCACGTTCGGATCCGCGAAGGCGGGGACGATCGATCCAGGGTCCTTCGACGCCCTGGGTCCGGCGGTCCCCACGCGCCGAGGGGCGGCGATGGCCCGCGCTCTCGATGCCCGGGGCGCGCGCTCCGTGTTCGTCGACCATCTGCGCGTCCTGGGATGGGTCGACGACGAGGATCTCCTGCTCGGGGCCTTGGCGACGACGCTGGCATGGCGTCCTCTCAGGCGGCGGCGCATCAGCCGGCTCACCGCGCGCAATCTGCCGTGGTTCCTGCGACTCTTCGCGACGATGTTCGGCGCGTCGATCCCGGCTTCACACCATGCTGAGGATGCGGTCCTCGGGATGCCGACAGCGGCGTTTCTCGGGGAGGGCTCCCTTGAAGAGCTGATTTTCCGAGCGCTCACCGGCGAGGCGCCGACCGACGACCGTCGCGCCGCGCTCCGAATGCTCCTCGGCCTGCTGCTGACGAACGGTCCCGGCACCATCTCGGCCCAGGGGGCGAAGGGGGCGGTGTCTGCGGATGGGCCCGAGTCCCCAGAGCGGGTTCAGATCCACAAGGCGATGCTCGGATTCCTGACCCACAGCGGGTTCGCCCACGGTGGCAACGGTTACGAGGGGATCCGTTTACTCCTCGACGTCTTCGGGAAAGAAGACCTCGACGACCCCGGGACGAAGGACCCGGGGCTCGACCTTCGGGGCATGGCCCGCGCCTTTGCCCGCCGCTTCGCCGAGGACAAAGCCCGGGCGCGTGCCGTCGGGGCGCCGGTACGCGCCATTCCGGGCATCAACCACCCGGTCTACCGCGGCAAACCGGTCAACCTCGAGCCCCGCGAGGTGTTCATCCGGTCGTTTTTCGCGGAGCGCGGTGAGCACAACGTGTTCCATCGCTTCTACCAGGAGCTCGTCGAGGTGCTCGCCGAAGAGGGCGTCACGCCGAACGTCTTCGCCGTGAACATCGACGCGGTCATCTCCGCCACCCTGCTGAAGATGACCTGGGGCCGGCACCGGGCGGGGGCGCTGTCCTCGGAGGCCCTCGAGGACGCCGCCTTCACCGCATTCCTCTACGGTCGGATGATCGGCTGCGCCGCCGAGATCGACGATCACATGAACCGCGGCCGCAACATGGATACCCGGACACCGGCGTCCGCCTGCCGCCACGTGAGCTGACCCGACGCCGTTGGGAACCCCGCGCCCTCGATTTTCGGTTCATGTACACTGTGGCCATGGCAGGGAGCGGTGAGGGCAGCGGGATTCGGTGGCGCCGTGCCTGGGTCGTCGCCTTGGGTTTGCTGACCGGCCTCGTGTCGGGCTGCGGAGACGATGGGGGGGAAGACCTGGTCGATTGCGCGTCGTTGCTCGAAGACGAGCAGCTGCTGGCGCCGGAGGACTTCGTCCTGGACCTGCGCTTGGCTCCCTTCCCGGGAAGCGGTCCGACGCTGGGGTTCGATGTCGATGGGACGGACGAACCGGTCTGCGGGGTCGACGACCGACCCGGCGTGGCCCCCGGGGACCCGGACGGCGTCGACGCCAACCTGGCCGCCAACAACTTGTCCATGGCACTGGTCAACCGAGGCTTCGAGGAATCGAATACCAATATTCTCAGCCTCCGACTGAGACGCCCGGCGACGGACGTCGGCCCCGTCTCCTCCTGCGCTGCCTTCGAGCTGACCGTCTCTCGCGCCGCCGCGGCCACCTTCACACGGGTGGATGGCGCCATTTTTCCAGGCCAGCGGTTTCTCTTCACCGATGGTCCCGACGTCCTGACCCTGCCCGCGCGCCGGGATCGCAGGCTCGAGACCACCGAAGACACGCGGGTGTGGACCGCCAGCACCGACGTCGCGTCGCTGCTCTTCGTCATCGCTCTCGACGACCTGCGCCTGTCGACGCGTATCGAGAATCTGCGGATTCGGATCGTCGAAGGCCCGGACGGTGCGACGGCTCTTCTCGGCGGCTCCATCGACCCGACGCCGGTGGTCGACGAGGTCGCGATGGTCGACCCTCCCCCGGTCGACCCGCTGCTCGTGCGAGGGGTGCTGAACGCCTTGTTGGACGTCGACCCGGATCCGGAGACGGGTCGCTGCCGGCGCATCTCCCTCGCCGCCCTCGGCGACCTGGTCCCTGCGATCATCGTCGAGGTGACCGGGAGCTGATCCCCCCGGCCCGCGTCGTTCGTGGCGGGTTATCGCAAGGCGCGAACGACGACCCGTGCGGTCCCGGTGTGGCGGCACCCTTCGCAGGTCGAATCTGCGGTACCACCGGCGTAGATCAGCGTGCCCGACCACTGTGCGTTGCGCCGACGGTTCGGGTCCATCACCAGGAGGGCTTCGCCCACGGTCACGTCGTCGAAGGTACCGGATTTCCCCGACGTTCCCAGCAGGGGCACCGCCGCGTCGAGCCAGCGGCCGTCGCTCTCGATGAGGATGCTGATGGTTTCGTCGCCGTCGGAGATCCGTTCGAAGAGCAGCGCTCCATGCCCGGCGATGAACTGGGCTCGGTACCAGGGCGATGGACGCCCGACGCTGGCGGCGTCGAGCCGTTGGAAGGAGACGTCTTCCAACGTCCAGGGGTCGGCGTCGACGTCCGGCACCGTGGCCCGGACCGCCCAAGGCGCGGCGAACACCTGGTCGATGGACCCCTGTTCCAGGACGAAAAGGGCTTCGACGCCTCCATCCTCCGGGTGTCGTTGGAGCGCGAAGGCGTCCCGCCGAAGGCGCGGGACGGCTCCGCCGGACAGGTCCGCGATCTGATTCACGACGGGGCTCAGGTCGACCATCGATGCCCTTCTGAAACGCCAGTCTGTACAGTCCGGCTCGCCCTCCAGGATCGTCAGGGTGGCGGTCGGCGAGTCGTCGCCGGCGGCGTCCTCCGAGCGTTCCATCACGAAGGCGAGCCGGTGCTGCTGGTCCGCCGCCGGCAGGACGGCGACCGCGTGGCGGGCCGGGCTCGACCAACGGTAGATGGGCTCGCCCGCCTCGAAGGGGCCCCCGAGGTGGGGTCCACGGTAGGGGATGAGCTCCGGGGAGGCGGCTGTTGCCCCGTCGGTCACGCGGGAGGCCAGTAGACATGTCGAGAGCGGCTCATCCGACTGGAAGGGAGAGACCCCGTCCGCGGCGAGGGGGAGCTCGACGACGCCGTCCCGCAACGCCGGGCTGAAGACCTCGCAGGGGGAAAACGGCGGCCGGCGGATGAACAGCGCGCTCAATGCCCCCGCGGAGGTGGCCTCCCAGACGAGCACCAGGGGCTCGTCCGGCGCCCAGGCCCGCGGCACCAGGGATTGACCGATGAGCTCACCGGGGGGAGAGCCCCCGCCACGGCGTAACCGGAAGTCGACGAGCTCGGCCAGTCCGAAACGGAGCTCCAAGGCGATGCTCTGGTCGACCGTCGCTTCGTAACGGCCTTCGACCGTCTCCGTGGGGGTCGTCACGACGATCTGGACCTCCCCGTCGGACCCCAGAGGCGTCGTGGTCGCGACGATCGCCGGGGCGCCGACCCGGGGCTGGCCGAAGGCGTCGAGGTCACGCGCCGAATAGAGGGAGAAGCGGTTGACCGCCTCGCCCTCGAAGGCGTTCGGGTCCGTGTACTGCCAGATGACGACGCCGGTGTCGGCGACGGCGCCCAGGGTCTCGGGCGTCCGCAGACGTGAGGGACCCACCAGCCAGACGCCGGGGACGCCGTCCGGCCGGGGCACCTCGGTGCGGTCCCCGATGAATCGAGCGTAGGTGCGCGTTTCGACACCGCCGGTGCTGAAGCCGGCGCTGGGCGTCGAGCTGCAGCGTTCCAGGCGGAGGTCCGCCGAGCCCCAACAGGCCGGTGATTCGTTGTCGACCCAGCCGTCCCCGTCGTTGTCTTCGCCGTCGGTGCACGCCCGAGGGGTGTCTTCCGGCGTGAAGCCGATGCAGTCCGGGTCTTCGCCGTCGACGAGACCGTCGCCGTCGTTGTCCCTACCGTCGACGCAGGTCTCGGCATCGGCTTCCGTCGGCTCCGGAAAGGCCAGCAGCAGGGAGCATGCGGAGGCCGTGGTCAGGACGAGCCCTCCCGCCGCGGTGGCGCCCAGGAACGACGACCAGCGAGGGTGCGCTTCCCCCATCGGGGAGATGGTGCCAGAAGCGTCGGGGGGGGCAAGGCGGCCGGGCGTCCCCTGGTCTCAATCTCCGGGAACCGCCTCTCGGGCGATTGGTCGGATGGTGGACCCGAGTGAGTAGTTCGATTTACTCCTGATGTTTTGTATTGATCGGGGAATCGGCTTCGTGTAGCCCTGTCATCCAGTGGGGCCACGACGGGGGAATCCCGGGGGGGCGGCCATTCGAATCGCCTGGGATCGGGCGGTGATGTTGGGGGTTCAAGTGAAGCGTGTGATGCGTTGCTGGTTGGTTCGTGGGTCAGCGGTGGGCGCTCTGTTCCTGTCGTCTTGCGGGGACGACGACCTCGCCTGCGGGGAGGGGACCGTCGAGATGGACGGCGCGTGCGTGCCGGCGTCCATGGTGACCTGCGCCCCGGGCACCGTGCTCGTCGACGGTCGGTGCGTCTTCGACGCGGACAACTGCGCCGAGGGCACGAGCTTCGACGAGGCGGCGGGGGGGTGCGTCGCCGACGTCACCGAATGCGCGCCGGGCACCGTGGCGATGGGACGCACCTGCGTGCCCGACGGCTCGATCATCTGCGCCGACAACACGACCTTCGACCCGGACACGGGCACCTGCGTGGTGACCTCCGAGGCCTGCGCCGAAGGCACCACGTTGGTCGATGGCGTCTGCGTGCCCGACGACGAGACCCTGGTGGCGGAGGTGGCCGCCGCCGCCGAGCCCGACGACCCCTTCCTGGCGGGCGGGACGCCGGGGTCGTTCATCCCTCCAGGAATCGGGGAAGAGCGGACCTTGGATGGCTGCATCACCCCCGCGGACTTCGACGGCGACGGGGAGATCGACATCGACTTCGACGTGTTCGATTTCACCGTCGACGGCCCGGGCCTCTACCGCATCCGCGCCGACGGCCTCCGGGGCCTGGCGGCCGGCTTCGCCGTGGTGACGAAGGAGTCGCTGCCCTTCGGGGCGAGGTACCGCCGCGGCGGCTTCGGTGCACGTGGCTTTGCTCGTCTGGGGCTGAACCTGGCCGGGGATACCTCGCAACGTCGAGTGTTTCTGCCGGGGGCGGGAACCTACCAGCTCGCTGTTTTCGATAGCCGATCCATCGACCTGGCGAACACAGGTGCTCACGTCCACCGTTTCACGAGGCCAGTCGGGTCGGAAGACACGTGCTATTTCGTGACCGTCGAACGTGAGTTGCTTCCCGAGCCTTCATCGATCTCGTTTGGGGAGGCTGTCCGCGGCGAGGTGGGAGATCCTGTCTTTTTTCGGACGTCCGTGGCGGAGCGATCGTTGGTCTCCTCAGCCCTGGAGCTCGCGGGCGGCTTCGATCCGGCACAACCGCCAACTTTTCCCTCCCTTGTCTTCGTCACGGAAGACGAGTTCACAGCGACCGACGGCTACGGAGAACGTCCATATTCCCCCGTCATCCCGGCCGGGGAAGGGATCTTGGTGGCAGTTGATGCGCAATTCAGCTTCGCCCTCGCGCCGGTAGACTTCGTTCTGGAGCTGACGGCGTTGCCGCTGGTTCCGGAAGATGGAGTACTGACGGCTGTACAGCCCGAACCGGGCACCATCTTCTCGCTGTTTACGAATGGCCAGATCGCATGGTTCGAAGCGGACGCAGGGGATGTGGTTCGCGTTTCCTTCGCAGCAGATTTCACCGCGCTGGTCAGCGTATCAGAGGTCTTCCGCGGTTTCTCCGTCGATGCCCCCTGTGGTCCGTTTGGATGCTTGGAGGACGTCATCTTCTACCGAGTGCCCTCCTCGGGGACGCAGCTCGTCGACGTCGGCAACCCGGCCGCCGAAGGGGGAGCTGAGTTCGACGTGTCGTTCATGCGGGAGGCGCGAACGCCGGTCTCGCTAGGCCCCGGAGTGGCTACGACGGTTCCGCTGGTTGGAGAGCGTACGTTCGTCGACGTCGACCCCGGAAACTCGCCGTGGACGGTCGTCCAGCTGTCCGCGTTCGCGGGGACGGGATTCACCGCGGCCGACGTCGGCTTCCACGAGGAATCAACGGTCGCCCTCGCCGATCCGCCGGCGCTCTTCCGCGACGGCATCAGCTCCGAGGTCAGCCTGATCCAAGGGCGCAGCGGAGGGCGGCCGGTCCTGGTCGAGCTGCGGGACCCGTCGGGGTTCGACGGGGACGAATCCGTCAACGTGCGCTTCGGGTCGGAGACCTTCTTCGACCTTCGCGTCGATCCGACCGCGCCCGTCTCCCGCATCGACGATGCGGTCCCCGCGGGTGGCGCCGCCTATTACTTCGTCCGGGCGGTCCCGGACGGCGAGGTCACCTTCGAGGCCACCGGCGACGCCGGCACGGATCCGGTCGTCCAGCAGCTCGACGAGCTGACCGCGGTCGTCGCGGACGCGGACCTCACCGGTTCGGGGGGGACGGAGACCCTGACCGCCACCGTCGGCGAGCCAGGATGGCTGGCCTTCGCGGTGCGGGCGGGCACGGCAGGCGGCAGCGTCGACGTCTCGGTCACTCAGGCGCCCCTGCCCGCCTTCACCTATACCCAACGGCCGGGGACGACGTCCTTCACCTCCATCTGTCCCAGCGCCGGCGGGGACGGGGAACGCTTGGTCGACGGGGAATCTGTACTCGGCGCGCGCAGCCTATCGACCCTGTCGGGGTTCGAGCTCTTCGGCGAGCCGGTCACCGAGCTCCAGGTCAGCACGAGCGGCTGGCTGACCGTGGACGAGGACTACGAAGGCGGCGCCTTCTTGAGGGACTCTGCTTTCAACCAACCACGTCCGCCGTTTTCGGTCATCGGGGCGCTGATCAACAACGATATCGAGGCCGAGGTCTGCGTGCTGGAGGAAAGCGGTCGGCTCGTCGTCGAGTGGCGGGGGACGGCGGGCAGCGCCACCGACACGGTCGAGATGCAGGCGGTCCTGCGCGCGGAAGGGGACACCGTGGAGCTGGTCTACGGCAGCGGTCACGAGGCGACGGCGGGCATCGTCGGATTGAAGAGCCCGGACGGGCTCACCCGCGCCCGGTCGGTGCTCAGGGTTCGCCCGGAGACCAGCATCCTGTTCACGCCGCTGCCGTGAGGAAGAGCGACATGGAACACGTTCGCGCAAGGAAGGGGGGCCTGACCATGGAACCGAAGAGAGCTCAGTTCGCGGGTTGGATGCTGGTGATCGCGGCCGCGGGCGTCGCCTGCGGAGACGACGGTCCGGAATGCGGCGAAGGCACGGTCGCGATGGATGGTCGCTGCGTTCCGGAATCGATGGTCGATTGCGGGGACGGAACGGTGGCCGAAGACGGCACCTGCCTGCCGGACCCGGAGCGCTGCGGGGCGGGGACAAGCTTCGACGAGGCCGCCGGGGAGTGTGTCTCGGACCTCGACGATTGTGGTCCCGGAACGGTGGCGATGAGTGGACGGTGCGTCCCCGACGGCTCGGTGATCTGCACGGGCAACACCACCTTCGATGTCGAGACCGGCACCTGCGTCGTGACGGGTGAGGCCTGCGGCGAAGGAACCGTGCTCATCGATGGGGAATGCGTCCCGAACGACGAGACCCTGGTGGCCGAGGTCGAAGCTGCGGCGGAGCCGGACGATCCCCTCCAGTTCGACGGGTCGAGCCCGGGCTCCTTCACCACCCCGGCCATCGGGGAAGAGCGCACCCTCGAAGGGTGCATCACCCCCGCCGATTTCGACGAAGACGGCATCGTCGACGTCGACTTCGACGTGTTCCGGTTCACCGTCGACGAGCCCGGGCTCTTCCGGGTCAACGCCGACGGCCTGGGGGGCATGGCGGCCGCCTTCGGGGTCGTCCCGGTGGAGCCCCAACGGCTCCCCATCGGCCCGACAGAAGGCCCGCTGGCGGAGCAGGGTTTCGTTCGCTACGGCCTCGGGCTGGGGAACGATAGCTCCGAGCGGCGCTTCTACCTGCCGTTCTCTGGGGACTTCTACCTGGTCGTCTTCGACGCTCGTTCCTTCGACCTCGGGGGGCTGTTCGTCAATCAGCAGCTCTTCTCGACGCCCGTCGGGGGGGAAGAGACCTGCTATTTCGTCACCGTCGAAGCGCAGGCGGTGCCGGAACCGACCGAGATCACCGCCGGCCAAGTCGTGTCCGCCGACGCCGACGAGGTGGCATTCTTTACCTTGGCCGCGGATGAACGGTCTCTTTACCTCGTCGACGGTGGTCCGGAGTCAGAGGCACCGCCGGGTTTCACCGTTTTCGAGGGATCCCTCATCGCAAACGAGACGTACACGCCGGGATTCGGCTACCAGATCTTCGGCTTCAGCCCGATCGTGCCGGCCGAAGACGAGCTGCTCGTCGTCGTCGATTCCTTGTTCGTCGGCGAGTATGTCAACTTTTACGATTACGAGTTCGTGCTGGTACCCCTCCCGGAGGTGCCGTCCGACGGGACCGTTTCCCTTACCCAGGAAGACGAGCCCGGGAGCGGACGGGGCAATCTGCTTTGGGTCGAGGCGCAGGAGGGCGACGTCATTCATCTGACCGCCACCTCGTCGACGGGGGCGGCCCTCGATCCCTACGTCGCGGACCCCGTTGAGACCTTCCGCGCTCGAGACGCGCTGAGCCTGTGCCCGTTTCCCTCGTGCTTTCCCGGGCCGAGCTTCGACACCTACCACGTGGCGGAACGATCGGGTCCCGCGCTCTTGGTTTTGTTCAACCAGGATGACCCGCAGGGGACGGAGTTCGACGTCGCCCTGACCCGCCGGTTGCAGACGCCGCCCACCCTGACCGCGGGGACGGCGTCGGTGATCGACCTGGTCGATACCCGGACCTTCGCCCGGGTCGACACCAGCGCCAACGTCTGGACGGCCTTCGCCCTGTCCGACTTCCAGGGCGCGGGCTTCTCGGCCGCGGACGCGGGTCTGCACCTCGACACGCCCTCCCTTCTCGCGGCCCCGGCGACGGCGATGCTTCCGGTCATCGGGGCGCCGACGGCCTATGCCGCCGTCGACCAGGACTTCGGACTGGTGCATGGCCCGGATGGCGGGATGGACATGCTGGTCGAGCTGTCGGACCCGGCGGGCTTCGACGGGGACGAGCGCGTCGAGCTCGTCTTCGGGCCGGAATCCTTCGTCGACCTCACCGTCGACCCGGAGACCCCGGTAAGCCGGTCCGCCGACACGATTCCCGCCGACGGGGTCGCCTACTACCTCGTACGGGCCCTGGTGGGTGGGGAGGTGACCTTCGAGGTGACCGGCACCGGGGGCACGGACCCCGTCGTCTCGCTCCTGAACCCGAACGTGACACCGGCAGAGGTCGTCGATGACACGGGGGCCGACGGGACGGAAACGGCGGTCGCCGTGAGCGAGGGCTGGCTTTCCTTCGCGGTGCAAGGGGGCGAAGCCGGGGGGACCGTCGACGTCTCGATCACTCAGGTCTTCCCGCCCTACACGGACTCCGTCGGCAGCACGACCTACGAATCCATCTGTCCGAGCAGCGATGGCACGGGGACCCAGCTGATCGCCCGGGCGGACGAGGCGACGGCTTCCCGTACCCTGTCGACCTTCACTGGGTTTTCCTTCTTCGACGAGCCGGTCACCGGCTTCGTGGTCAGCACGAACGGTTGGTTGACCTTCGATGAGAGCTACTCGGGTTCCGCGCTTCGCTTCGAGTCGCCCCTGGGCGACCCGACCGAGCCCAACGCCCTGGTCGCCGCTCAGTGGTTCGACGTGACTTCCGAGGTCTGCGTGCTCGAGGAAGCCGACCAGCTCATCGTCGAATGGCGCGGCGACTTCTTTGGCTTCCTTTTCATGAGAATGCAGGCGATCTTCGACCAGGACGGGAGCATCGAGCTCGTCTACGGGCCCGGCCACACCCTCAATCCCCTCTTCGGCGTCGTCGGGCTGGAAAACGCCGACGGCACGGACAGCGTCGGTACGTCCCTGCCCGTGGCTCCATCGACGAGCATCCTCTTCACGCCGCCGCCTCCCTGAAGACCAACGGCGCTCCGGGTCTTTCGGGGACGGGATTTCGCATAAATCCCTGAGACGGATGACTAGACTAGGTGATATCGCGACATTTGAAGTGTTACTTTGAGCGTAATGCGGGTGTCTGGAGCATTGCCGGCGATAGGTTCCCGCGACCACTCCGTGTCGCAGACGCGGAGGGCCGCCCAGCGGACCGGCACTCGAGCCGGAGGGCGAGGGCTGTCCCGCCTCGCCTCGGGGGAGTGGCCGTGGCCCTAATGGCCGTCGTCGGCTGCGACGAGACCGAGCCCCTCGTCCTCTCCGACCGCGGCCTGCCCGTCGCGCCGGCCAACGACGTTCCGTGCGGAACGGCGGAGGCATCGATGGCGGAGACCCGCGCCGCTTTGAGGGAGACGGGTCGACGAACCTGCGGGGAGTCCGCGAGCTTCCCCGGTGTCCACTTCGTCGGGGCGGGTCCGGCGCGCGGCCCCTGCATCACCCGCGAGGCCTGGGCCTGCGGCGGCCCGGTGCGACCGGCGGCGCTGCGCCTCGGAGGCCGGGGATGGGAAGATCTCGCGGGGCGGAAGGCCATCGCCTTGCGCCTTGCCGAAGAGCAAGAACAGGCCCTGCGCATGCGGCCTGCCGCGGCCGTCCGACCGGAGGACTTCCACCCGCCGTACGCCCGGCATGTCCCGGACTCCTCGGTCCGGGTCACGCTGTGGGCCGCGCGCCGCTCCCATCACCCGCGTCCGCCGACCTACGACGAAGTTGAGATCCTCGTGGAGGGCGGTGGCGTGCGACCACGCCGTAAGCTGCGGACCGTCGTCGGCGACCTGCCGCGGCAGCGCTATCCGAGCTTCGGGACACGTCGCTGAGCGACTACGGACCGAGCCGGCGCCGAGGACCGTCCGATAGGGATGGGGACGAAGTGCTTCGTCGCCTCAGTGGCCGACACTCGGCGTTCCCAGGGCCAACGCCGGGTCGAAAGGCTGGCTCATGTCTTGCAGCGGCTTGTCGGATGCCGATGGGATTCGGCGGAAAGAAGAACACGAACAATCATGAAGCGACTGATCAATACGAGCGCGAGCATCCTGGCCATCATTCTCGGACTGATGGTTGGCTGCAGCCAGGAGACCGGAGAACACGCCGAATCGACGGCGACTCAAGGCGGAGAGACCGCAGAGTCGGCCGCCGAGGATACAGAGGAAAACTTCGAAGAGGCTGGGGAAGAGACCGGTGAAGCCGTCGAAGAAGCGGGAGACGAAATCGAGGAAACCACCGACGAAGCGGACGACTGAACCAAAAAAAAACGGCGACCGTCGAGCCCTCTTCGGGGGGTCGACGGTCGCCGCTTCCGTCCAACGGTCATCGGCGTTCGACCAGGGCGTCACGCTCGACCCCGGCCCTGCACCGCACCGGCGATCAGGCCGACGACGGCGAGTACCAGGAAGCCAAAGAACAGGATCTGAGCGATTCCGGTGGCAGCCCCAGCGATTCCGCCGAACCCGAAGACGGCGGCGATGAGAGCGATGACAAAAAATATGAGTGCCCACTTGAGCATTGAATGGTTTCCTTTCCTAGGTGCGAGTGGCGTCCGTACGATCGAAACGCCGGTCTGCTTCGAGAGACTTGCGAACATCATGCCTTGGCGCTCGACGCTGTCATGGAGCCCTTTCCGCGCCGCGAGGTTCTCCTGAGGGCGAGGCATACCGCGCGCTTGGGGCGTTCCGCCGCGACACGGAAGCCGTTGGGTCATGCTGGCTTCGGGACGTGGCGGAAACGAGCTGCCGCCATCTCGAAGAGCCCGTAGGCCAGCAGTCCGGCGGCGACGACGCCCAAGAGGATGGTACCCCCGGAGCTCGAGGCGATCTCCCGCAGGGCGCCGCCCACACCCTTGATGCTCTGCGTGTTGGTCGTGATGGCCGCCTTGACCAGGTAGAAGCCGACGATCGGAAGGACGATGCCCCGAGCGGTCAGGCCGACACGACCAAGAGGCACCAGCCAGGTGCCGGCTCGGCTCAGCGTTCCAGGCCGGAACTCCTCCGTAAAGTCGGTGGTGTACGCCTTCTTCAGCTCATAGAGGCCGAAGCCGACCGCGAACGCGCCGAGGGCACCCACGAGGATGGGACCCACCGGTTCGGCCCCGAGAAGGCTCGCGAGCCAGGTCTTGCGGGACGACCCGGGGGACCCGCCGCCCCCGAGGGCAAGTTGAAAGGCCGAGACGCCAAGGGCAGCGTGAAGCACGCCGCTCAGGCTGTAACCGATCCGTTTGAGCCACCGCTTCCCCGTGTCCCGGTCGGACACCAGGAACACGTTGGCGGCGCGCCACAGGGCGTAACCGAATAGGCCCAGTCCGGTCAGGATCAGTAGGGCCTTGCCGAAGGGTTGCTGTCCGATGGTTCGGACCGCGCCGCCGCTCCCGCTGACCTGTCCGCCAGTGCCGAGCGCCGCTTCCAACGCCAGTCCGCCCACCAGTAGGTAGACCGCTCCTTTGGCCAGAAATCCCAGCCGGGCCAACCGGTCGAATCCGCGCCGTGCTTCCGGTCGTCCAACCTGAGGTGTTTGCTGTTCCATGTTCATTCCTTGTGATCGTGGTGAAAAAAAAGGCCGACCCGTTGGCGGGTCGGCCGGGGATCAGCCGAGGGCGATGGCGGCGAAGGCCAGGGCGCCGATACCGGCGCCGATCAGGGCCCCAGCCGCGGCGCCGCGGCGGCGGGAGCGGGGCCGGACCAGGAGACCAACCAACGCTCCAACTGCGCAGGGCAGCGCGACGTAGGCCACTTGGATGGCGACAACCAGGCCGGTAAGACCGTCGTCCATCGCGCTCCCCGCATCGCTTCCGCCGTCGGCGATTCAGTCGTCCCGGGCCGCCTCCGCTCGGGCCTCGGCACGTTCGCCTTCCGCTTCGGCCTGGTCCATCGCCCGGTCCATGGCGTCCGCCTCGGCCTTCACCTCGGCGGCTTCACCTTCGACCTCGGTTTCGACGTCTTCCGCTGCGTTCTCCGCGGCCGCTGCAGTGCGGGCGGCCGCTTGTTCCACGTCTTCTTCCGCGTCTTCGGCCGCCCGGGCGGTGTCTCGGGCGGCCTCTTCCATGTTGCGCTCGGCGTTCTGGGCGGTGATTTCGGCGGCCTCGTCGGCGTGCTCGGCCGCCGCCTCCGCCTCTTGTTCCGCCCGTTCGCTGCAGGCCACGGTGAGCAGGCCGGCGGCAACAACGATAGTGAGCGATGAGATGTGTATCATCTTGGGCTTCATTGAAAGCTCCTGTCGTCATGGGTTCGTTGGAAAGAAACCAACCTAAGATCAGATGGCGAGAGAGAAGCCCGCCATGACAATCACCTGGTTCTGTCGAATCCAGACCCGGTCATCGTCGGCGTTTTCCAGGCCGTGGCGCTGCCAGAGGGCCTCGTAGCCGACTTCCGCGTTCAGTCCGAAGGTTTCGGTCAGGAAGAGCTGGGCGCCTACCCGGACCCCGGTCCCCGTGGCGACGCCTCCCCGGTTCAGGTCGGCACCGGCGACGAGGCTGTCCGCGACCGTGTCATCGAGGATGCTCACCCCGACCATCAGGGGAACCCCCGCCGTCAGTGCGCCATGCACATTTTCTCCTTCGATGGGAAGTCGCAGCCGCGGGATGGCGGTGAGCTCGATGACGTGGCTGCGGTCGAGCTGGCTCTGGTCGACATCCCAGGTGCGCCAACCGGTCTCGAATCCGAAGGTGAGAATTTCGATGACCGGGATCTCGATCCCGAGTCGGAGGCCCCAGCTATCCGCCAGGTCGTCTCCGCTGAAGTCGCTTCCGTCCTCGACGTCGACGTGCAGGTCGCCGGTGAAGCCAGCCAGGGCGTCGAGGTGCACCCGCGTCTGCATGGTGTCGTCGTCCGCGTGGGCGACGGGGGTCAGACCGAGGCACGCGATCGCAGCGACCCCCGGTAGAAGGATAAATCGTTTCGTCATCTTGTTGCTTCTCCAGGATGGGCCGATGGTGCGGCGTGGTGACCCCGAGTATCCGGGGGTCGTGCCGGCGGCTGTGCGAAGGGCGTGCCGAGGCCAGGTGGATGCCTTCGGCACGGTTTAGTCCCGACCGCCGCCCCGTAGCCCGGGTGGCCGTATGCCGCGTCCGTAGAGAAACGCGACAGACGTCGACGGCGGGACCGGTCTGCTGCGGGGCCGGAAACGCGCGAACTGGTCACGGAGGCGGGGTTGGAACGGCGCGTGCGTACTTCCTGTCTGGGAAGCGCGGATAGGCGCCCTCCCACTCGACTACTACCAACTCGAAGAGGAAATAAATGAACTGGGATCAGATCGAAGGAAATTGGAAGCAGGCGAAGGGGAAGTTCCGGGAACAGTACGGCAAGCTGACCGATGACGACCTGGAGCAGACCCGCGGCAAGCGGGATGCGCTCATCGGCAAGATGCAGGAGCGGTATGGCGTCTCCAAGGACGAAGCGGAACGCCAGGTCGACGACCTTGCTCGCGGTCTGTGAGTCCCCGCCTCCCGCAGTGCCTCGGCCTGGAGATCGGTCCGGGATCCGGCGCCCAGGATCGGCGCAAATCCGGTCCGATCTTCGGGCTCCCCGGCCACGGGCAGAGGTGTCGTGTCGCCCCTCTCCATGGGGCGGCCGCGGCAGAGGTGACCCAGCGACAGCGGCGGTCTTAATGGAAATGTTTCAATGACGAAATCTTCCGAATCATTGCCCTCTCCCGGCTCCGCCAGCGATCCCACGCGACCCGGGTCGAAGAGTGAGGACGGGAGTGAGGTCGAACGCGGTGGGGCCGACCGGGTACCTGCCTCGTCAAGTCCCGCCGACCTGGACGCGCTGGCCCGCCGTGCTGCCGATGACGGGCAGCGTCGGGTCGTCGACGAGCTGCGTCGAAGTGGCGAGGTCCTCGGGGAGGCCTCCCGCAGGCTTTCGGACGAGGGTCTGCCGGTCGCGGGAGCGGCCCTGGACCTGGTGAGTGCACGCCTTCTCCACGCGGGACGGCTCGTCGAAGAGCACCGCGGGGACGACCTGGCAGAACGCGCGCAGCGCTGGGCTAGCCGCCATCCGACGTTGATGCTGAGCGGAGCCGCCCTCGTCGGCTGCGCTCTCGGGCGTCTTTTCGCTGGTGGTCTGCCGGAGACGGGTCCTTCGAAGGCCGGAGACCGCTGGGGAGGTCGGTCGTGACGTCGACCTCCACCGCGGAGGGCTCCCGGGATCGTAACGGGGGGACAGCCGACCCGGGCACCCTGACGGTGGTTGGTGAGATCGTCCGGGAGACGGGCCGTCTGGTCGCCCTCGAGCGGTCCCTGGTGCGGCTGCAGCTCGCCGACCGGGTGAGGGCTGTCGTCCCGAAGCTGGTCGAGCTCGTCGTGGCCCTGGCGATGTTGGTCATGGCCCTGCCGTTCGTCGGCTGGGGGGTCACGCGGGGGTTGTCCCGGGTCATCCCGCCGTCCCTAGCCGCCGTCTCGACTGCGGGGATGTTCGCACTGCTCGGGATGCTTCTTGCGTTCCGGGCGAAATGGGGTCTCGAGCATCTCGTCCGTCCTGAAAACGACGAGGTCCCTGACCAGGGGCACGACGAGCGAGAAAACCACGATGACGGGTCGTCGATCTCCGAGGACGGGACGATTTCCGGTCCGTCCGGCTACTCTCATTGACGGCGCGACGATGAGTCAGGAAGAACGGCAGCGACGCGTACAGGCCATCCGGTCCGAAATCACGGACGCGCAGCGCTCCATCCAGCGCAACTTCAACACACTGCAAAGAAAAGTGTCGAAAGAACACATCAGGAATAAGGCGGAAAAAGTCATGGAACAAACTGCAGAAGATCTCAAGGAACGCGCCGGGCAATCGGCCGCGAAAGTCAGAGACGCCGCCGAAGACCAGGCCCGGAAGCTCGCGGATCGAGCCCAGCACACGGCGGAAGCGGCGGGGGATCAGCTCCAGCTGGCGGGGCAGCGGGCGGAGCGCGCCGCCCGCGAGCATCCCGTGCCGACGGTCCTGCTCGGGGCAGGGGCCTGCTGGATCGCCTACGAGCTCGGCCGCCGCAGCAGCTCCGGCCTCCAGCGGCGCACCGACGAGCTCCATGGACGGGCGAAGGAAGGGGCGGCTCAGGTCTCCCAGGATTTGGTGGACCACGGCGCCGATTTCGTCCGGCAGCGACCCCTCACCGCCGGCGCGCTCGCCCTCGCCGGCGGCCTCCTGGTGGGGGCCGCACTGCCCCAGGGGGTACGGGAGCGACGTGTCCTCCAGCCGGCCCGGGAACACCTCGGTCGGCAGGCTCAGGGACTGGCGCAGGACGTAGGCGCCGTCGGTCGAGAGGCGGTCGTCGGTGCGCGGGACGCCATCCGGGACGAAGCCGAATCCCGCGGCCTCATCATCACCGGAGAAGAGCGACGAAACTGACCCGATCCTCACATGAGGACCCGGGAAAGCCCCGGGGCTGCCTCGAGACCCAGTGACCGGCACGCGCCTGGCTCCGCACCTTCCTCCCGGAGGTGGAGGCTTCGTCGCCGATAAACCCTGGCCTCGGCGCGTCGTATCCTCTCGAGCATGCTCTACAACGTGCCCATCGTCGGGATGTCCTGGGTGGTGCTGCCCGAGGCCTCCCTGGTCTCGGAGGTCGTCGCCTTCTGGGGGATGATGCTCGCCGCCGGGGCGGTGCTTTGGGTGGTGGTCGACGCGGCGAGCGTGCCCCGCCGGGTCTGGCGGCGGGCCGGCCGCCCGTCCCGGTTGTGGTCGATGGCGCCCCTGGTCGCGCTCCTGTCCGGGCCGGCGGTCCCCCTGGCGGTGGCGGCCTACTACGTGTTGTGGGTGCGTCCCGACCTTCGCCGAGCGGTCGGCGTCGCCGCCCCGCCCCGACTCCGGCCGCCGACGGTCGGGCCCTTCCGCTAATACGCTGCCCGGGAGTCGGTTCGGGACCGGCCCAAACCCGGTTCGGACGTTCGGGCAGGGGTGCGCGACCGGGCAGACGTACTAGCCCCGTCCGATCAGACCGTGCTTGCGGAGCTTGTCGTGAAGGGTCGCCTTGCCGATCCGCAGCCGCCGCGCGGCCTCGGCCTGGTTGCCCCTGGACGCGGCGAGCGCCTCTTCGAGCAGGGTTTGCTCGTAGGCGCGGAGCTTCTCCCGGAGGCCGGGGCCGGGCGCCGATCCCGCGTCCCTCCGACCGGCCCAGCTCCGGCGGTCGCCGCCCGCTGCCCGGGCGCCTGCTAGCTCACCCCGGTCGGACGGTAAGGATCCCGCCGGCGCCGTCCCCCCCGGGGGCGGCTCGAGCAGGTCGAGGTCGAGCGCCCCGCCCTCTTCGCTCATCGCCACCAGGGATTCCATCGCGTTGGCCAGCTCCCGGACGTTTCCGGGCCAATCCCGGGACCGAAGCCAGCGGAACAAGGTCGTCGGGGGCTCCACCGGGGGAAGCTCGAAGCGGTCGAAGGCGCGATGCAGGAAGTGCCGGGCCAGCGGCTCGATGTCGTCGGGGCGTTCCCGAAGGGGAGGGATGGGCAGCGTCACCACGGCGAGGCGATAGTAGAGGTCCTCCCGAAACGATCCCTCGGCGACCCGCTCCGGCAGATTCCGGTGGGTCGCGGCGATGAGCCGAACGTCGACGGGATGGGTCCGGTCCTCGCCCACCGGCCGTACCTCCCCTTCCTGCAGCACCCGGAGCAGCTTCGCCTGGGTCGCGAGGTCGAGCTCGCCGACCTCGTCCAGCAGGAGGGTGCCACCGTGGGCGGCGCGAAAGAGGCCCGGGCGTTCCTTGACCGCTCCTGTAAAGGCCCCCCGGGCGTGCCCGAAGAGCTCCGCGTCGGCCAGCTCCCGGGGGACCGCGGCGCAGTTGAAGCGGACGAAGGGACCTTCGGCCCGGCGGGACGACCTGACCAGGGCGTTCGCCACGAGCTCCTTGCCGGTTCCGCTCTCCCCTTGGATGAGCACGGTGACGTCCCGGGGGCCGACCCGCCCGACCAGCCGGGCGAGCCGCCGCATCCCGGGGGAGACGAAAACCATGTGCCGGGCCAGGACGAGCTCGCTCTCGAGGGCGCGCTTTTCCACGACGAGCTCGGCGGCTTCGAGGGCCCGGCGCACCACCGCGAGCAGCTCGTCGACCTCGAAGGGCTTCCGAAAATAGTCCCAGGCGCCCCGCTTCATCGCCTCCACCGCGACCCGCTCGTTGCCGTGGGCGGTCAGCATCACGACCCGGGGTGGGGGGGGTGGCTGGCTCGCCCCGCGCCCGGATCTCGTCGAGGAGGGTGAGCCCATCCATGCCCGGCATGCGGAGGTCTGCCAGCACGACCGGAAAGGCCGCCCCCGCCGCCTCCGCCTCCCCCAGCATCTCGAGGGCCGCTTCCCCACCGGCGACCGCCACCACCTCGATGCCGGCGTCC
>DAPKRP010000930.1:0-5346 GCA_031800515.1 Polyangiaceae bacterium LLY-WYZ-14_1
GAGCCGTTTCCGGACCGCATCGAATAGCCTGCCCCCGCCGCCCCGGACCGGGGAGCACCCCTCCCCAGATTGGGACCTCCGCCACCGGGCGGCGGTGCTCGACCAGGTCTCCGACGCGATCGTGTCGATCTCCCTCGACCGGCGCATTCGGAGCTGGAACCGAGCGGCGGAGGCGCTCTTCGGATGGCCGCCGGAGGAGGCCCGCACCCGCCGGGTGGAGGAGGTGCTCTGGGCCCCGGGGGGCGGCGAGCCCCGCCCTTCCCTCCTGGTGGACCAGGTCGCCGCGAGCGGCGAGGAATGGCGCGGCGACCTACCGGTGCGGCACCGGGACGGGGAGGTGCTGCGGGTGGTCGCCCATCTGTCCCGATTGGTCGACGACGAGGGGGCGCCGGTCGGCATGCTGTTCGTCTTTCGGGACGTTCGCGCCCAGCGCCGGAACGCCGAGGCGCTTCGGCACACGGAGGATCAGCTCCATCGCGCCCAGCGCCTGGAGGCCCTGGGACGGCTGGCGGCGGGGATGGCCCACGACTTCAACAACACCCTGTCCGTGATCTACGGGAGCGCCCAGTTCATCGGCCAGGGGCTGGCGGAGGGGGACCCGAAGCGGGAGGATCTCCGGGCGATCCAGGACGCGGTGAAGAGCGCGTCGACCCTGACCCAGCAG
Source organism: Polyangiaceae bacterium LLY-WYZ-14_1 (assembly GCA_031800515.1). Taxonomy (GTDB): domain Bacteria; phylum Myxococcota_A; class Polyangia; order Polyangiales; family DAPKRP01; genus DAPKRP01. The sequence goes on from DAPKRP010000930.1 coordinate 665, forward strand.
CTCCTCGCCTTCGGGCGGGGCCAGACCCTCGCCCTCGAGCCCCTGGACGTCGACGGCACCATCGGGGAGACGCAGCGCATGCTGCGTCGGGTGATCGGGGACGACATCGCCCTCCGCACCGAGCTCCGGTCGGGCGGCGCTCGGATCCGCGCGGACCGGGGCCGCCTCCAGCAGGTTCTGGTCAATCTCGCCGTCAACGCCCGGGACGCCATGAGGGAGGGGGGTACCCTGCTCATCGAGACCCGGGTGGTCGCCGCCGGCGACGCGGCGTCTTCATCGGCGTCGTCGTCGTCGCCGGCCTCGGAAGCCTCCCCCGCGGCCGCCGGGCCGGTCCCGGATCGGTCGGTGGTGCTTCGGGTCGCCGACGACGGGATCGGCATGGACGAAGAAACCCGGGCCCGGCTCTTCGAGCCATTCTTCACCACGAAGGCCGAGGGCCAGGGGACGGGCCTCGGGCTCGCCGTGGTCTACGGGATCGTCACCCAGCTCGGCGGCGAGATCCGAGTCGACAGCACCCTCGGCGTGGGGACCGCCTTCGAGATCCGGCTGCCCCTGCTCTCCGAAGGCGGGGCGGTGCGGCAACCGACCCTCGCGCCCCCGTCGGAGCCCGGAGGCGCCATCGGCCCGGCGTCGAGCCTGCTGGTCGTCGAGGACGACGAACGGGTGCGGGCGTCGATGACCCGCATCCTCCGGCACCAGGGCTTCGGCGTCCTCGAGGCCGGTGACGCCCACGAGGCCCTCGCCCTGGTGGAGGCGGACCCCGCCTGCGTCGACGTGGTGCTGACGGACGTCGTCATGCCCCAGATGAGCGGGACGGCGCTGGTGGAAGCGCTGCGGCGGACCCGACCGACCCTGCCCGTCGTCTACGTCACGGGCTACGTGGACGGCCCCGGGGCCGCCGCCCTCGAGGCCGAGGGTGGGCCCCCGGTGGTGACCAAGCCGTTCACCGTCGCCGACCTGTTGTCCGCGATCCGTCGGGCGGCACGGAAGGAGGAGGCGCCGGAGGCGTCGGCCCCGCGTCGGCTTCCCGGGGACGGCTAGACGCGGAGCCCGCCGGGGGACGCTCCGCCGAAGCCGGCGTCGGGGTCGGGGTCGCCGCGTCCGCCAGGGCCGGGTCGGTGCCCGGCAGGGCGACCTGGACGGCCAGGCCCCTAGCGGCGCGGCGCATCACCGTCCGGGTCCAGGGACACCCGGCGCAGCCGGACTGGCAGCAGACCCGGCGCCGGCCGACCCCCCCGATCCGCGCCGCGCCGCCGCCGCCGAAGGCGAGGTCGACGGCGGTGGCGGCCCGACGCCCGCGCCCCTGGTTGAGCGCGGCGAGCGCCCGTTCCGCCGCGCCGTCGACGGCCCGCCGGGCCCCGGCGGGTGCGGCTGCACCACCGGTCCGCGCACCCGCGGTCCGCCCCGGGGACGAGGGCGTCGCCGGGGCCGCCGGCCGCCCCGGCGGGGGGGAAGAGGACGACGATGGGGCGCGAGGCATTCCCCGATAGTGTAGTACTGGGCGCGTGAGCACGCCGATCCGCGACGACGAGACCACCCACCCCGACCTCCGCAGCTGGGTACCGGGAGCCGACGAGACCGAGTTCCCGATACAGAACCTACCCCTCGGCGTGTTCGCCCCCCGGGACGGCGGCCCCCCCCGGGTCGGGGTCGCCATCGGCGACCAGGTGCTCGACCTCGCGCGCCTGGCCGCAGACGGGCTCCTGCCGGATCCCGGCCAGGTCTTCGCCGCCCCGACCTTGAATCCCTTCCTCGCCCTGGGTCCGGACCGCTGGCGGGAGACCCGGCGGCGGGTCTCGTCGCTGCTGCAGGTCGACGGGCCGGGGGATCTTCGGGACGACGCCTCCCGACGCCAGGCCGCCCTGCGACCGGCGGACCAGGTCGAGATGCGGCTCCCCTTCGTGCCGGGGGACTACGTCGACTTCTACGCTTCGGAGACCCACGCGACGAACCTCGGCCGGATGTTCCGACCGGATTCGGCACCGCTCCTGCCGAACTGGAAGCACCTGCCGGTGGGCTACCACGGTCGATCGGCCACCGTCGTGGCGAGCGGTACGCCGATCCAGCGGCCCAACGGCCAGCGGAAGCCGAAGGATGCCACCCAGCCCACCTTCGGGCCGAGCGGACGCCTCGACGTCGAGGTCGAGGTCGGTTTCGTCACCGGGCCGGGCAAGCCCCTCGGGGAGCCCATCCGCACCGACGAGGTGGGGCAGCACGTCTTCGGCCTGGTCCTGGTGAACGACTGGAGCGCCCGGGACATCCAGGCCTGGGAGTACGTCCCCCTCGGCCCCTTCCTCGGAAAGTCCTTCGCGACGACGGTCTCCCCCTGGGTGGTGCCCCTCGACGCCCTCCAGCCCTTCCGGGTGCCCGGTCCCCCCCAGGACGACCCGAAGGTGCTGCCCTACCTCCAGGTCGACGGGCCCTGGGGGATCGACCTGCACCTCGAGCTCGCCCTCGAGACCCCGGAGATGCGGGCGGCGGGGGAGGCGCCGGCGGTGGTCTCTCGGCCTCGCTTCCGGGAGATGTACTGGTCCATCCCGCAGCAGCTCGCCCACGCGACCGTCAACGGAGCGACGATCCGGCCGGGCGACCTCTTCGCCTCGGGGACCGTCTCGAACGAGGAACCGGCGACCCGGGGAAGCCTCATCGAGCTCTCCTGGAACGGGACGGACCCGGTGACGCTGCCCGGTGGGGCCCGCCGGAGCTTCCTCGAGGACGGGGACACGGCGATCATTCGGGGCCGCTGCGGCGGCGGGGACACGGGCCGCCCGGCGATCGGGTTCGGCGAGTGCCGCGGGACCGTGTCTCCGGCCAAGACCTGATCCGCCGGGCTTCTCGGGCCCGCCCCCGACCGATCGTCACGGAGGAGACCAACAGCCGTCACGCGGTTGGGACGCACCGATGGTCCGGGGACGGCTAGAGCCTGGGCGTGTCCCTGCTGGTTCAGCTCTCCGACCTTCATCTGCTCGGCGACCGGGAAGGGCAGCCCGCTCTCCTCGACGCGCTGGTGAGGGCCCTCGACGGGGAGCGCCGCCGCCGGGAACGTCCCGCGGACCTGCTCGTGGTGACCGGCGACGTCTTCGATTCCTCGTCGCTGCCGGCGGACGAGGCCATCGCCGCGTTCCGGGACCTCCACGGCCGGGTCCGGGAGGCCTTGGGTCGACCCGACCTGCCGACGGTGGTGGTCCCGGGCAACCACGACCGACGGCGCATGGGGATCTTCGGCCCCCACGACCAGGCGCTCTTCGACGCCCTGGCGGAGGCGACCGTCGGCGAGGCCTTCGTCCACGGGTCGAAGGTGCCCTTTCTGTCGGAGGTGGTGCCGCCGGAGCTGCACGGCCTGCCCCTCTGGCTCGTGGTCTTCGATTCCACCTATCTCCCTCACGGATGGTTGAGCGCCGGAGGGGCTCTCCGGCAGGAAGACCTGCTCCACGCCGCCTCCGTCATCGGCCGCCGGGAACCGAGCTGGCCGGTGGTCTTCCTCCTCCACCACCATCTCGTCCCCACCCCGCTGACCGACGTCGGCATCATCGACCCGAGCGGCACCTCCCGGCTGGTGCGCTGGGGGGTGGAGCATCTGCTGCCTCGCTTGGTCGCGAACGGGGACCGGGAGGAGCTGACCATGACCGCCCTCGGCTCGGGCACGGCCCTCTCGACGCTGCACACGATGGGGCGGGCGGTGGTCGTCCTCCACGGGCACAAGCACTACGCGACCGCACGTCTCCTACGAGGGGTCGAGGCGGACCAGGGGGACGTGATGCTGGTCAGCGCGGGCAGCGCGGGCACGGCCCAGCCCTGGTACCCGACCACCTCCCGGGAGGCGGCCCGGCTCTGGCCCAGCTTCAACGTCGTCGAGCTCGGCGACCAGGGGCTCGCCGTCGACATCATCTCCTTCGGCTACGACGACTCCCGGGGCAACGTCGTCGTACGTCCGATGGTCCGGGCCGGCCGGGAGGACGCCCGGTGGCTGCTCCGCCCGGTGACCGGCGATGTCCACAAGCGCGGCGAGGCCGGCCCCCGGCTCGCGTCGAACGAGCTCACCTGCCGCCTCGAGCCGGGGAGCTCGGGCCCCCCGGGCGCCCGGTGGGACATCGTCGCCGACCGACGCTTCGATGGGGAGCCGGAGCGCACCCCGGCGACCTTCTCGGACACCGTCGACGCTCTGGAAGACGGTACCCTGACCGTGCTCTCCGGTCCGAAGCCGGAGGACGTCGGCGGTAGGCCTGGGGTCGTCGAGGGGGGTGCCGGGGCCCCCCCTGGCGACGATGGGGACGACGGCGTGGGCGAGGTCCTGCCGTCCTCGAGATTGCCCACGGAGGTCGAGCTGGTTCGGGGCGTGCCCTTCCGCTATCGGATCGATGGTGGGGTCTGCCGGACCACGGGGGAGGCGGCCCGCCTCTTCGGCGCCCGGCACACCCCGTACGCCTGGCTCGGGTTGATGAACCGCTATCCCTGCGGCCGGGCCCGCCTGGTGGTCCGGGCACCGACGGGCACGCTCAAGGACGCCTTCGCGAGCGAGACGGACCTCGGCAACGGCCTCGAGCGTCCCATCTCCGTGACAGCTGGCCCCACGGAAGACGGACAGGACGAGATCGTGTTGGAATACGAGCGGTGCCCGCCCCGGACGCTCCTGCGGGTCTACTGGCGCCTCGCCCCGGAGCCGCCGCGCTGACGGGTCCGTC
>DAPKRP010000931.1:0-2319 GCA_031800515.1 Polyangiaceae bacterium LLY-WYZ-14_1
ACCGCCGCCCGCGGCATCGACCGTCGACCCGGAGGGGGCGAGGCCGGGACCGTCGCCGGCGCAGCGGTGGGGCGGACCTGCGAGCCGAGCGTCCGGGCGGGGGAACTCTGCACGGGGTGTCCGTAGGCCCGAACGCCGGGCCGCTCAAGGACCGGCGGGTCGGACCGTCGAGTCCCGGCGGCAGTCCCGGGTGAGCTCCCGCAGGCGGGGAACCGCCGGGACCCTCAGGTCGAGGGCGGTCGGGCTCCAGGCGTCGATGACCCGGTCGGCGAGGGCCACGGCCTCTCGGCAGTGGGCCGCGGCGGTCTCCTCCCGACCCTCGGCGGCGGCGAGGGCGGCGCGGCGGCGGGCGCGGTCCGCCATCCGGGGGAGGACCGGGTCGATGCCGTGGAAGTCCCGACCACCGACCCGGCGCTGGTCGAGGGTGTGGGCTCGGTCGAACCAATCCTCCCGAGACGCCGGATCCTTTTGGGCTTCGGCGACCCGGTCGAGCAGGCCCAGGGGTGGCGCGCAGGAGGTGTAGGCGCCGCCGAGGTCCGACAGGCTCATCCGCCACCAGGTCTTTCCGGCGCCCTCGAGGTCGCCGCTCACCCACCGGCGGATCGCCGCCCGGCAGAGGACGACGTCGGGATAGAGGCTCGACGCGAGCTCGAGGGCTTCGAGGCGGTCGAGGCATCCTTCGGCGACCTCTGGACCCCGGGCGACGCAGAGGGAGAGAAGAGGCCCCTCGAAGTAAGGCGCAGAGCGCCGGAGGTGCGGCTCGCCTCCGAGGAGCAAATGGTCGACCAGCGCGATGAGATCCGGGTGGTCCGGCGCCTCCAACACCTCGACCAGGAGCCGTCGGTAGAGCTCCGCCGCTTCGACGTCCCCCATCTGCTCGCCGTAGCCGAAGCGGTCGAGCCCCCGGAGCCGCCGGCCGAGCTCTTCCAAGGGCGGGAGGAAGCGGCCCTGTCGAAGGTCCACCCGGGCGGTCAGATAGCTCCCGGCGAGGGCGAGCCAGGGGGCCCCGGTCAGGTAGCGATGGGCGACGGTGGACACCCGGTCGAGCTCGCCCCGGGCCAAGAGGTGGTCGGCCCAGGCGAGGCCGTTGAAGGCGTTCATCCAGCCGAGCTGGTAGGCGCGTTCGAGGGCCCAATCGCCCTCCGGCGCCCTCTCCGCCTCCCCGGCGCCGGCCGCCATGCTCGCGAGGGCCCAGGCGTTGGGGCGATCCGGGAACCAGCGCAGATAGCTCTCGATGGCGGAGACGCTGGGCCGCTGGGCGTGCTCGTTGCGACGCTGGTGGCCTTCCTCGAGCCGGGGGGCGGTTCGGACCGCCTCCTCCGCCAGGGCGATCGCGCGCTCCGGGTCCGTCTCCGCGCTGGCCTGGGCCAGGGCGACCTTCGCCCGCACGTAGCCCGGCGGCACGGACCGGCGATGGGCTTCGAGGGCTTCCCGACAAGGGGCGTCGCAGGCGTCGAGACGCGCCTGCCAGACGAGGCGGAGCTCCGGCGGTTCCGTCGGCAGGGAGGGCTCCTTCCAGGCGCCCGTGGCCGGAAAGCCACCGCGAACCCGCCACATCTCGCAGAAGGGCTGGATGGCGCGGAGCGCCGGGCCGAGGCGCGCTCCCCCTCGGCGCCTGGCCTCCTCGCAGAGGCGGGGGGCGTGGAAGCCGCTTCGCAGGGCGGCGTCGAGCTGCTCGCCGAAGAGCGCTGCTTCGATGTCGTTCCACCCCCCGAAGTCCTGCACCTTCGGGTCGAGCTGGGAGACCTGGGCGAGGTGCCCCTGGCGGTCGAGGGCCCGGAGCGCCTCTTCGACGGCGACGGGGAGCGCCACATCCTGCCCTCGTCCCTGCCCGAAGGACATCGTCGACCCCTCTCCCCGTCGGGGCCGGAGGACGACCTGGAAGACCGCGTCGTCCCCGAGCACCACGCGGCCTTCGAGGACGAAGCGGTAGGCCTCCGCCGCCGAGGTGCTCTCCGCCAGCAGCCCGGGCCGGTCGTAGGGGTCGCGGAGGACACCACCGTCGCCTCCCGGGGCGTCGTCCCAGGAGATGAGCTCGGCGGGCACCCGGGTCGTTTCCGGCCGGCCGCCGAGGCGGATGGCGAGGCGCTGGCAGGCGACGTTGGCCGCGGCGGCGCCGAGGGTGGTCGCCGGCCGGCCGGCGGCGTCCGTCGCCTCGAAGACGGGGCAGGCGGTCACCGGGGCCAGGGGTCCCACCGGGAGGACGACCTGGCTGAGGAGCAGGGCCGCGACGGCGACGACGGCGGCACCCGCCGCCATCCGAACCGTCCACCACCAGCGCCGCCGGCGGGGCCGGGGCGACGGCGCGTCCGCCGGCCC
>DAPKRP010000932.1:0-7140 GCA_031800515.1 Polyangiaceae bacterium LLY-WYZ-14_1
CGGAGGTCCGAACTGGCTTCTTTCCTGTCAGTATATGGATTGCCAACGTCGGCTTGGGGCGGCGGGTGCTCGGGGGAAGGCCATTGGCTGGTGGCCATGGAGGGAACGGCATGGACAGGGATGGGAGCGATGCGGTGGTGAAGACGGATGGGGGGAAGGCGATGGTGAGCTATCCCGGGGTGTCGATGCCGATCGCGGTGGCGATCACCGCAGCGTCCCTGATCTTCTCGGGATTTCAGTGGTTCTCCGAGGACGTGAGAAAGAACGCCCAGCTCGACATCGAACGCGAGCGCCAGAACCTTCATCTCGCCGAAAGCGCCCTGTCCGGCTCGGGCGGACCCATACAGCGCGAGGGTATGCTTCTATATCTCGTGAAGTTCGGAAATTCAGACATGAAGGATTGGGCGACAGAGCTGAAGACAAAGATAAAGGATGAAGTCGAAGCGGAGGAAGCAGCGCTCGCCCAATACGAGGCGACCCTGGCCGAGGTGAATCGGCTCATGGACGAACTGGCGGAGGCGGAAAAGGCCGTTCCTCCGGAGGTGGCCCTCGCAGTACGGCGCCTAGCCGATTCGCCTCCCCCGGCGAGGGACGGCGGCGGGGCCGCCTCGTCCCCGACGGATCCCACGACCTCCACCGAAACCCCGCGCCGCGTGGACGACACGCCGGAGGTGCAGCGCTTGGAGCGGACCGCCTCCGCCCTAGACCTCGCACTCAAGCGTCAGGTTTTGGCCTCCCGAGAGCTAGAGGCCGCTCGCGGCGTGCAAACCGTCGACCCGAAGCTATTCGAGAGGAGCTCGACATCGGTCGCGCCCAACCACCTCAGCCCGAACGTGATTCGGCGCATGCGCACCGCTGAGTGACGGGAAACGCCGGACCGAGTAGGGCCTTCGGCATGCTGTTTCTGATTCAGTGTTTCGATGGGCCCGACGGTCGGGAAAAGCGGCCTCCGGTGCGAGGAGAGCACCTGGCGCACGCGGAAGCCCAGGGGCGGGCGCTCCGCCTGGCGGGGCCGATGCTCGACGACGCCGGGGGGCCCATCGGCAGTGTCTTCGTACTGGACTGCCCGGACCGAGCGGCGGCGGAAGCCTTCGCGGACGCCGACCCCTATCAGCAGGCCGGCGTCTTCGCCCGCCGGAAGATCACGCCGATGCGCGCGCTCCTTGGCGGTTGGCCGAAGGCGCTGCCGGAACCAAGCCCGTAACGGCGCAGCCGCCCCCCGCCCTCGACCCTCGGAGCGCGCCCCCCGCGGGTCGCCGATCCGCCCGGACGCCCTCGTCACGAGCTGTTCGCCCGCGTGGGCGCAATCGTCAGGGGTCGTCCATCCGCGTGGGCGCTCTCGTCACGGGTCGTCCCACCGCCGGACGCCCGCGTCGCGTGGTCACCCACCCTTCGGAGCGCTCGCATCGCGAGGGCCAAGCCGCCGGAACGCCCGTGTCTCGGGTCTCAATCCACCGGGGCGCCCGCGTCGATCCAGTCCCGCACCCGCGCCACCAAGGCCGAGTCGATGAGCTCGGGCTGGAGGACGGGCATCTTCGGGGCCGTTGCGCCGTCCAGCCCGAAGTCGAGGGCGGGCTGGCACCGGCTGAGCACCCGGTAGAGGTAGCTGCCTTCCGCGTTCCCCGGGTCGACCAGGGGGATGGTGACCTCCGGGTGGCTCACCACGTGGTCGAGGAGCCTCGCCCGCAGAGCCGCGACGTCCGCCGGATCGTCCGGATCGACCACCAGGGACAAACCCTTCTGTGGGTTGGGCCCCCCATGGCAGACGTTGTGCGCGCAGCCCGCCTCGAAGACGTCCTGGCCGATGTTGGCGAGGGTGGGGGGAACGTCCGGCTCGGCGTCCGCCGGGGTGTCGAGGCATTCCGGGGTGACGTCGACCCCGGGATCGTCGACCGGCGGCACGTAGAGGGAACCGGCGATCTCCTCCTCTCCGGGCAGGTCCTGCCCCGCCGCCGGCGGGATCACCGTGACGATGCACCGATTCGCCGTATGCATCTCGATGCCATCTTCCATGGTCATGGTGGCCCCGGCCTCGAGATTGACCGCGACATCCACCAGCGCGTCGCCGGTAGCCAGCCCGAGCATCTCGCACATCTCGTTTTCGCCAACCCCCCAGGTCAGGGTCTGGCTGGTGGGATTCCGATAGCCGCAGGTCATCCGCAGACCCTCCGCCCCGGACAGGGACAGGGGCGGGTCGAAGGCCAGCCCGTTCGCATCCGAGTTGAACCCGTAGACCTCGTGGATCACCTCCCCGTCCCGGGGACCCCCGGAGATCTCGAGCCGCCAAGCGTTCGCCCGCTGATGAAAGTGGGGAAGGACGTAGCGGATGTCGAGATCGAGGGGTTTGTCCGTCACCTGCTCGTAGGCGTCCGTGAGGTTGCAGTCCATGCGGAAGCGACGCTCGCTCCGAGGCGGGATCTCCAGGAGCCGGTTGTCGAGATGGAAGGGACGCATGATGCCGGTGACGTTCCGGGGATGGGTGAGCTCGAGAGCCATCCGCATGTCCGTTTCGACCGGCCGGCCCGTGGTGTTCAAGAAGTGAATCCCGGCCACGATCCGCGCCCGAGGCGGTAGCTTCACCACCAGACCTTCCGGGAAGCGCTGCTCCTCGAAGATAGACTGGGTGCTCTGAGCCATCAGCACGGTGCCCCGGATGGCGGCGATCACCTGATTGAAGTTTCGGTCCCGGCAGGGCCAGTAGCCGTCGGGCCCGTCGTAGAGATCGTCCGGGACGACGGTCCAGTTCGAATGGTGCCAGAAGCCGTCGTTCGAGAGGGTCGCCGCCTGGACGTAGAGGGGCTCTTCGTTGTCCAGGGTCCAGGAGACGCAGAGGTCGTCGATCTCCTGCCCCGGGTCCAGCGCGTAGACGCCGAAGGCGTGCCGCACCTCCTGTCGGTCGTCGGAGCCGGCCTCGCCTCCCTCGCCGGCGCAGGCGGACGAGGAGAGCCCGACCCCCGCCGACAGCAGGGTGGCGATCATCGTCCGACAGGGTGCTGCGCCCATCATCCGGAACCTGGCCATCGACCTCCTCCCGAAGCGACAGGCCCCATACCGACCGGCCTGTCCGAGGCTGCCAGACTAACAGAGTTCGTCGGCCTTCGCCGCGGGACCGGCGCCTGGGAGGCCGTCCCGCGGCGCTACCAGTGGGTGCGGAGGCCCCCCTCGAGGTGCGGCGTCGCGTTGAAGGCCCGCAGCTGCCAACGGCCGTCTTCATGGGCGAGATCGGCCCAGCCGGCACTCCAGGTACCGAACACCAAATCTTCCATGATGCGATCTGCGGCGCCCAGCGCATGTCCCACCGCGGCGGCGATCACCCCACCCGAGGTGACCGCCAGCACCTCGCCGCCCCGGTGAGCGATCCCGTCCAGCGTGTCCCCGATCCGGCGACGGAAGTCGGCGAGCGGCTCCGCATCCGGCACCTGGATCTCCCCACGCATCCAGCGGGCCGTCGCCTCTTTGAACAGGCGCAGGATGGCGTCTTTGTCCGCGGTCCCAGCCAGCACCTGGGCGGCGAGCCGCCCCCGGTCGTCATCCCCTTCGGCCCAGGCGACGAACGCCTGTTTCGCCGCCATCGTGGCGTGGATCTCGTCGAGGCCGTCGACCCGCTCCGGCGCCGGGAGGGCCAGGCCGGCGGCGGCGGCGGCGTCGACCAGGAGCGCCGCAGTGCGCTCATGCCGGGGAAGGGGCCCCACCAGCACGGCGTCCGGTCGGTAGCCCTCCCGGGCGAAGTGCTCTCCGAGCCGCCGGGACTGGGCCTCTCCCGTCTCCGTCAGATCGCGGTAGGTCGCGCCCCCCCAGGCGGTCTGCCCGTGGCGGACGAGGCGAAGCCGGGTCGTCGTCATCATCATCCTAGGATGGGTCTTGCCATCGGTTCCCGCGCCCATCGATCCAAAGTGTCACCCTCTCAGGCCGCTTCCGCGGCGTTCTCCGCGTCCCAGCTCCCCCGAAGGACCCTTAGAGGTCGAGCACCAGCAGCGGTGTCCGAGCCCGGGAGCAGCACACGGTCATGAGGTCGTTCCCGGCTTTCTCCTCGGCGGTCAGGATGTGATCCCGGTGGTCCGGCACCCCCTCGAGGACCCGGGTCACGCAGGTCCCGCACATCCCCGCCTCGCAGGATAGGGGCACCTCGATCCCGATGTCTTCGAGCGCCTCGGCGATGGTCGTGCCCGCCGGCACGTCGACGCGTCGATCCGACCGGGAGAGGACGACGGTGAAGGCCTCGTCGTCGGCCCGAACCCGAGCGGTGAAGGACTCGAGGTGGATCGCCTGCTCGGGCCAGCCGGCCCCCTGAGCCCGATCGACCACCGCGTCCATGAAACCCGCCGGACCGCAGACGTAGAGCTGGCCGCCTTCCGGTCGGGCGCCGATGGCCTGCTGGAGGTCCAAGGCATCGGGGCGTCCGTCGACGTGGGTGCACACCTCGGCCCCGGGGGCCCGGGCCAGGGCATCGAGCTCGGCCCGGAAGGCGAGCTTGTCTTCGGACCGGGCGGCGTAGTGCAGCCGGAAGGGGCGGCCCAGACGGGCGAGGCGTCGGGCCATCGCCAGAACCGGCGTGAGCCCGATGCCCCCCGCGAGCAGCAGGGAAAAGGAGGCCTCTTCATCGAGTGGGAAGCGGTTTCGGGGGGCGCCGATGGTCAACCGAGCGCCTTCGACGAGGTGCGCCGCCACCGCCCGGGAGCCACCCCGTCCATCTGCCTCGACCTGGACGGCGATGCGGTAGCCCACCGGGTCGTCGACCTCGCCGCAGAGGCTGTACTGCCGGGTCAGTCCCCCGGGAAGGTGAACGTCCACGTGGGCGCCCGGGGTGAAGGGCGGCAGGGGCGCAGCGTCCGGAGTCGCCGGAGCGAAGGTCAGCTCGAGGATCCCGGCGGCCACCTGCCGCCGGTCGGCGACGCGTACGTCGAGGGGGGCGCCGGGGACGGGCTCCGAGGACGATGTCCCGGCGGGATTTGCCGCCCCCGGGCCGCCGGTCCGGCTCGTCGAAGTGGTCGCGCTGCTCGTCGTCATCGTCATCGTCGTCGTCGTCGTCGTCGTCATCAGCCGGGGTCTGGGATCAGCAGGGTCTGGGTTTCGAGGAACGCATCGATCCCCTCGGGTCCGAGCTCCCGTCCGATCCCGGACGCCCGAAAGCCGCCGAAGGGGCTGCCGAAGTCGAGGATCCGTTTGGTGCCGAGGCCGACGGTGCCCGTCCGGAGGCGGCGGGCGACGGCGAGCGCCCGGTCCGGATCCGCTGACCAGACGCTCCCGGAGAGCCCCATCTCCGAGTCGTTGGCCAGGGCCACCGCATCGGCCTCGTCCCGGTAGTCGATGACGGTGACGACGGGCCCGAAGATCTCTTCCCGGGCGATGCGCATGCGGTTGTTCGCGTCGGCGAACAGGGTCGGCTGCACGGTGAAGCCGGGACCCGGGCCCGGGCCGCCCCCGGCGGCGACGGTCGCCCCTTCCTCCGGACCCAGGGCCAGGTAGCCGAGAATCCGGTCCCGCTGCCGCGCCGAGACGACGGGCCCCACCTGGGTGCGGTCGTCCCGTGGGTCCCCGACCACGAGGCTCTCGAAGAAAGCGGCCAGGGCGTCCACGAGCTCCCGCGCCCGGCTTCGCGGCACGAGGAGCCGGCTCTGGGCGCCGCAGACCTGGCCATTGTTCTGGAGCGTCGCGAGAAAGAGCTGGGGCAGGGCCCGGTCGAGGTCGACGTCGTCGAGGAGGACCGCCGCCGACTTCCCACCGAGCTCCAGGGTGCATCGGGCGAAGCGCCGGGCGCAGACCTCGGCGATGGCGCGACCCGCGGCCGTGCTGCCGGTGAAGGAGACCTTGTCGACCCGCGGGTCGCCGACCAGGGCCTGGCCGACCTGGGCGTCTCCCGGGAGCACCCCGAGCATTCCCGGCGGGAGGTCGAGCTCGGCGAGGAGCGCGGCGAGCCGATCCCCGGAGAGGCTGGTCTCCGGTGCGGGCTTGAGCACGATGGGCACCCCGGCGGCGATCGCCGGCGCGAGCTTCATGCAGGCGAGGAAGTGGGGCACGTTCCAGGGGACGACGCCGACCGCGACCCCCACGGGCAGCTTCCGCACCAGGGTGTGGCCGCCGCGGAAGGCGGCCCGACGCTCTTCGAAGACGTGGGTCTCGGCGAGCTCGGCGTAGGCCCGGAGCAGACCGACGGCGGCTCCCACCTGGAGGGCCACGGCCTGCCGGGCGGGGCAGCCGTTCTCCGCGGTCACCAGCGCGGCGAGCTCCCCGCCGTCCGCCTCCATGCGGTCCGCGAGGCGGCGGAGCGCCCCGACCCGGGCGGCCACGGGGAGGGCTTCCGCCGCGGGCCGGGCCCGGAGGGCCGCGTTCAGGGCCCCGTCGACCTCCGCCGCCCCGGCGAAGCGCACGGCCCCGTGGGCGCTGCCGTCGACGGGGGTCGTGAGGGACGCTTCGGCCCCGGTGGTGGGAACGAAGCGCCCGTCGATGAGGGCGCGGGCGACCCGGTGGGCGTCCCGACCGCTCACACCGCCCTGCCCGCCGCCGCCTCGTCGGCTCGGTTGCGGCCCGCCAGGCGGATGAGATCCTCGTGAAGCTCGAACCAGACCGTGTGGTAGCTGTCGATCAACGGCGCCCCGAGGTACCGGTGCTCGCCCTGCCGGACCCGCTGAAGGGCCCGGTCGAAGCGTTCCGGGTAGCGTTCGAAGCGGGGCGCCTCGGCGACGAGGCCGGCGAGGATCCCGGCGAGGTCGTCGTGCACGCGTTCGAGGCGGTCGAGGACGGCCCGGTCGTAGGCTTCGTCGGCATGGTCGTTCGGCACCTGCTGACCATCGACGGTCTTCACCTGCCAGTCGTTCATCAGCGTCTTGAACGCGCGGTTCACCGGCCCGAATCGCTCGTGGAGGGCGTCCACCTGGGCCGGGTCGGCGGACTCCCGCTCGGCGGCGAGCTGCGCGTCCGCTTTGGCCGCGCCTTCCGGCGTGAGCTTGTGGCCGAGGGCCGAGGACGACGCGTCTCCCGTTTCGACCAGGGCGGCCAGAGCGGCGGCGAGCTCGTCGGCATCGCGGCCGAGGGCCTCCGCCAGGTGCTCGGCCTTCGCAAAGCCCTTGATGCGCAGCAGGGGGAGAAGCTCGGCGGTGAGGGTCTTCGGGGGCTCGGTCATGACGAGGCTGTTTCTCCTTC
>DAPKRP010000933.1:0-2172 GCA_031800515.1 Polyangiaceae bacterium LLY-WYZ-14_1
CGGGCTGGGCCGAGGGGGGCGGCGGATCCGGTCGCCGTTCCCTCGCGTCATCGTCGCAGGGGTCCTCCCTGGAGTCCGGGCGGGGGGAGATGGAGCGGGTGGCCAGGGGCTTCGGCCGGGCGTAGAGGCGCCGGACCAGGCCAGCGTCCGGCAGATCGCCGTCCCGAACGATGCGAGGTCGAAAGCCCGGGGCGCCGCCGCCCCCCGGGGGTGGGCCCTGCCGCTGGTCGCCGTTGGCGGCTCGCCGGGCCGCCGGGGGCATGGTGCGCAGCTGTTCCCAGGCGAAGCGCGCCTCCGGTAGATGTCCGGAGCGGAGCACGGGACGCACCACCGCGTCGTCCCCGAACAAGGCGCGCACCCGCGCCAGGGCCCGATCCCCAGCCCGCCGGTCGCGCCCCCCGGCGCCTTCCCAGAAGGCCAGCTGGTCGCCCGTCGCGGCGGCCCCGACCACCGACAGGGACAGCTCTTCCACCGGGGTGGGTAGCGAGAGCTCCCCGAGCCGCAGGCGGAGGAGCTCGAGCAGGACCCGCTCGTCGGCGGTGGGCTCCGCCGGGGTGATCTGGGTGGTGACCCGGGGGTCGTCGGCGACCGGTCCGTAGCGTTCCAGTGTGAGGGCGACGTCGAGGGCCGCCACCGCCTGGTGCCGGGCGACGCTCTGGCGGACCGCCTCGTGGAGGAGCCCCTTGAGCGTGAACAGCAGTCGACCGAGGTCCCGGTCCGGAGGATCGACCTGGGTCGTGGTGGTCACCGGGTCCACCACCCGTTCCCCTTGTACCGGAAGGACCGAGCGGGTGTCGGTGCGTCCCCGGCTGGCCGGGGCCAGGGCGCCGAAGCGGGCGACGGCGTCGGCGGCAGGGGCGCCGAACCGGTCCACCAGCTCGGCACCGGACAGCGCCATCATCGCCCCGAGGCGGTCCACCCCGAGGAGCTCGAGGCCGTACCGGAGCTCGGGGTCGAGGTCGAGATGGCCCAGGGGGATCGCGGCGGCCTGGTCGGCTTCGTCCTCTGGACCGCCGGCGACCAGGGGCGTCCGGGCCATGGCCGCATAGCGATGTTGGGCCAGGGCCTGGGCCAGGCCGCGGTCGAACCCCACCACCAGGCTGGCGAGAAAGCCGCGGCCTTCGAGGTAGCGGTGCACGGTCTCGGCCCAGGTGGCGTCGTCCCCGTAGAGCCCGTCCAGGCCGTCCGGGTCGACGAAGAAGACCCCGGGCCGCTCCCGGTCCGCTTCCACGTGGGGCGAGAAGGTCCGCAGGGCCCGGGTCAGCTCGTCCACCACCGCGTCCACCCGACCCGGAGGGACCACGCCGGCCCGCAGGTCGGGAACCAGGCTGCGGGCAGCGCCGTAGCGCATGCCGGTCCGCAGCCGCAGCTTCCGGGCCGCCCGGTTCACCCGGACGAGGGGCGCCTGGGGGGCGTCTTCCGGCACCAGGGCGACGGGGTGGCCTCGCCAATGGGGATGATCCCGAAGGAGGATCTGAAGCGGAAGCTCGGGGAGCTCGAGGCAGGCGATGCGGCGGGCCCGGGGGGGGTTCTTCCGGGTCCGGCGCCGGGAGGGGCGCGGGGCGCGGGCACCGGCCGGCCGACGGTGTTGGCCAAAGAAGTCTTCGACCGCGTCCGTGCGGGTCGCCTGACCCGGGTCGTCCGGAAGGGGAATGCCGGGCAGATGGGGCTGCTGGGCCGCCGGGGTCGTCATCAGGCCGCTCCTTCCGAGCCGGCGGGACGGGCTCGGGTCGAAGGTGGAACGCGGTGGTCGTGGTCGTCGCCATCGGCGGGGCGGGCGCCCGTCCGGTGGTCGGCCTGGGCGAGGCGTCGCGGACCGGACAGGTCGACGTCGACGGCGGTGTCGGAGGCCCGGGGAGCGCCTGCGGAGGGCCCCACCGCCCCCCAGGGGGACCGGCGGAGCTCGCCCCGGGGCGGGCCATGGGTCACCCGCCGCCCGGCCTTGTCCTTGAGGACATCGACTTCCACCCGGTGGAGGCCGGGTCCGACCCCTGCGCGACGGGGACCGAGGCGGGTGGCTACCAGCGCACCCAGGGAGGGGTCCTGAGGACCGGTTCCGGTGAGGAGCGCCAGCCGACTGCCGTGGCGGCGCGCCAGTGCTGCCAGTCGGCCGAGCCAGACGTCCCGGTCCCGGGTTCCGCCAAGCCGTTCCCCCGCGCCGTTCCGACGGTT
>DAPKRP010000934.1:0-2461 GCA_031800515.1 Polyangiaceae bacterium LLY-WYZ-14_1
GGGAGGGGGGGCGGCTCTTCGTCTTCGTCGAAGTCATCCCCGAG
Organism: Polyangiaceae bacterium LLY-WYZ-14_1; assembly: GCA_031800515.1. GTDB lineage: Bacteria > Myxococcota_A > Polyangia > Polyangiales > DAPKRP01 > DAPKRP01. The sequence goes on from DAPKRP010000934.1 coordinate 45, forward strand.
GAGATCCTCGCAGGCTGCCTCGGCGCGACGGCCTTCTTCCTGACAGTTGAGGAACGCCTGTTCGGCGGCGAGGGCGTCGCAGCCCTGCCCGTAGTAGCAATCGATGTAGGCGGCGTAGCGCCGAAAGCATGCTTCGGCGCCGGGGACCTCGCGGACCGCCCGGATGTACGACAAGTAGTCGTCGACCTCGTCGTTGCAGTACGCCTGGTAGGAAGGGTCGCCGTAGCAGCCGGCGAGGATCTCGCAGGTGTCTCGGAACGCGTTTTCCAGCCGCTCATCGGCGGGTCGGCCGCTCCCGTTGCAGCCCGCGGAGAGCTGCGCCAACACCAGTCCGCCGGTCAGGCCGGTGGCGGTGCGCCGCGTGGCGGCGGCCCCCTTCGTCGTGTTGTGGTCGGTCAAGAAAGCCTCCTCGGAGATCAGGCCGATTGAGTAACCGATTTCCACGGACGGACCAACGACGACCGACCCGGCGCCGGGTCGAGGGGCTCGACGTGGCCCGGGGGGTGGTCGCCCTGGTCATGGTGTTCGGCCACGCCTTCGACGCCTGGGTGAGCCCGGCGGGGAAGGAGACGACGGCCTACGCGGTCAAGCGCTTCCTCGGGACCTTTCCCCTGCCGACCTTCTTGCTCCTGGCCGGCATCGCCGTCGCCTGGCGCGTCGACGCGGCGGTACGTCGGCGTGAATCGGCGGGTCCCCTCCGCCGACGCCTGGTCCGGCGGGGGCTCCAGATCGTCGCGATGGGCTACGCGGCCAACCTGTTCTACGCCGCCCTCGACGGTGGCCGGGGGCTCGACGCCCTGCTCCGGGCCGACGTCCTCCACGTGATCGGGCTGTCCATCGCGGGCTTCGCCGCCATCGGGGTGCGGGGCGACCCCGGGGAGGTCCCGGGCGATGGGGATGGAGCCCCGCCCGACCTGGAGCGGTTGGTCCGCCGGGGGGCGCTCCTCGGCGCCGGTGTCGCCCTGGTGAGCCCCCTCGCAAACGTCCTCGGAGCGGAGGCGTCGGGCGTCGCACGCTACCCCATGGCGCTGTTGGTGGAGGTTCCCGGAGGCGCGGGGAGGATGCCCGTCTTCCCCCTGGCCGCCTGGCTCGCCGCCGGGCTCGTGGTCGGCCGCCTCATGCTCCGCGCCCGGCGGGGGCTGCCCCCGGGGGCGCCCCTGCCGCGGTCCGGGACGACGCCCCGAATGCTCGGGCTCCTGGCGGCGACCGGGCTGCTCCTGGCCGCCCTCGGGCAGCTTGCGACGGACGCCCTGCTGGGGGTCTTCCCCGGGGACTTCGATCGACGCCATCCGGCGATCTGGGCCAACCTGGTGGACCTCGGGGGACGGGCTCTGGTGCTCATCGCCCTGGCCTGCTGGGCGTCCACCTACCTGCGGGGACGGCTCCGGTGGCTGCTTCTGACCATGGGGCAGCACTCCTTGACCGCCTACGTCGTCCACATGCCCTTCGCCTACGGACGGTTCGGTCGGCCGGTCCAGGGTGGGCTGGATCCGGGGGAGGCGATGGTCGGCGTGCTGCTGCTCTGGACGGTGACCGTGGGCGCGGTGGTGCTCTGGGCGCGCATCCGACGCGCCGCGACGACGGCCCGCACCGCCCAGGTCCCGACGCCGGCGGCGGCGGTCCCCCCGGGCGGCCTCGGCCCGGACCTCACGACGGCGCCGCGATCAGGACGAAGTGCGATCTCCCCCCACCTTCGGCGCCGTTGAACCGCACGCCCCCCCTTTCTAGACTCGGGGGGTGTCCGGCGACCCCAACCTCCGGGCGGTCAGCATGCTCCTCCGGGGGCGCTACCGCGTGCTGCGTCGCCTTCCCTGGAACGGACTCGCCCTGGTCTACCTCTGCGAACGCCAGGTCGACGACGACGCCCCGGACGCCGGGCAGCGAGTCGCCGTCGCCCTCCTGCCGCTCGATGGCCAACGCTGCCCGGAGATCGTCTCGCCATTCCTCCGGCAGGCGGAGCTGGTGGCGGCCATCGACGATCCCCACGTGGTGCCGGTCACGGACCACGGCGTCGTCGACGGCGTGCCCTTCTTCGAGCTCCGCTACGAGAACGCACCGACCTTGGCCGAGGTCCTCGCCTCCCCGGAGGACATGGCCCGGATCGACCGGGACCGCGCCCTCGACATCGTCCGCCAGCTCCTCCGGGGACTGGTCAGCCTGCACGCCCACGGCGTCTGCCACTGGGACCTCACCCCGAGCAACGTGCTCCTCGCGATCGACACCCATGGTTGGGACCAGATCCGCATCGTCGGAGCGGGGATCGGCACCGTGGTCCGAAAGGCGCCGGCGGCGGCGACGGCGGACACGGGGGGCCGGGGGTCGGGCCCGCTGGCGGAACGCTACCTCGCCCCGGAGATCCTGCAGGGAGGCGGACCCGTCGACCGGCGGGCGGACCTCCATGCCGCGGGGGTTCTGCT
>DAPKRP010000935.1:0-2989 GCA_031800515.1 Polyangiaceae bacterium LLY-WYZ-14_1
CCTCGATCGGCTCCGGGAAGAGCTCACCGACGCCGTCCGCTTCGTCTGGGCCCCCGCGGGCCCCTGGGAGCCCGAGGCGGCGGCGGCCCTGGCGGACCGGCTCGGCGTGGTGTTGGCGGAAGACCCCCTCCAGGCCGAGCCCGTCGCCCTGGGCCGGGACCGCTACGTCCGGCTTCGAGCGGAAGGCGCCCGGCCCCGCCTGTCCGAGGGGCTCCTCGAAGACCTCCTCGACATCCTCGAAGGCAGCGAGACCCGAAGGGCCCGGGTAGCCATCGCCTCCCCCCGTTCCTTCCGGGAGGCATCCCGGCTCCAGGCCCTGGCGGACGAGCGCCTCACCGCGCCCTGCTAGGCTAGGCTAGCGCTAGTGTCCCGGGTCCGTCCCGTCCTCGACCAGCTCCCAGGGGCGCGCATCCTTCGGGTCGACGGCCCGGATCCGGACCGCACCTTCGCCCTCACCTTGGACGCCGGCGGCGCCCGGGAGGTGTTGGTCCTTCAGCTCGACGGGCCGGCCCGGGGCATCGGGCTGCTGCCAGACCGGCCCCGGGGGGAACCCGCCTCCGCCTTCGTCCGGTTGCTGCGGAAGCACCTCCAGGGATCCCGGGTGCGGGGCCTCTGGCGTCGCTCCCCTCGGGGGGCGCACCTCGTCGTGGAGCGGGGGGGAACGGCGGCGGGCCTCGCCCTCGTCGACCTCGCCGGCCCCGGAGGTCTGGGGCTGGTGCTCTGGGGCGGTGAACACCCCCGGGTCTTGGGCGGCCTCCCCCGCCGCGGCCTCGGGGATCTGGGGTGGCGTCCGGGAGCCGTCCCGCCAGAGGTTCTCCCTGAGAGGGTGTTGAGGAATCCCTCGCGAGCCCTCGGAAGCGGGCTGCAGCCCTGCGCCGCCCCACCCTCCGCTCCACAATGCGCCAGCATTGTCTCGGTCGGTTGGAACGCCGCAGGACTACACCCCCCTCCCGATCCCCTCACGGGGGATTCCCCAACACCCTCTAACGCGGCGCCCGCCGGGGCCACAGCGATCCCTACGTTGAGCGACTCTCTCAGTCGGCCTGGAGAAGACGCCGCGCGTCCTCTTCGAGCTGTCGTTGGGCGTCCGGGTCGTCCCGGTAGTACCCCCGGATGGTTCCGGTTCGGTCCACCAGGACGAAGTGGGTCGCGTGGGGAATGTCGTAGGCGTCCTCCGGGGCGTCCGGAGGGGGATCCGCGAGCGGTCCCGGGTTGCCGTAGTAGACCTTGAAACCATCGACGACCGCCGACCGCATCGCCTCGGGAGATCCGGTGACGAAGGTCCACCGGTCGAGGTCGGCATCGAAGCGCTCGGCGTAGCGCCGCAGTCGGGCGGGGGTGTCGATGGTGGGGTCGACGCTGAAGCTCACCGAGCGCAATCCTCGGTCGCCCAACGCTCCCTGAAGCGTCCGCATCCGCGAGGACAACATCGGGCAGACCGTGCGGCAGCTGGTGAAGACGAAGTTCGCGACCCAGACCTCGCCAGCCATCGCCTCCTGGGGCACGAAGGGAGCGCCGTTCTGGTCGAGGAGCCGCACCGTCGGGGCCTTCCCGAGACGCGGCAGGGGCTCGTCACCGGAGACCAGATCGCAGCCGAGCAGTGCCATCCCGGTCAGGGCGAGGAAGACGAAGCGCCCGCCCTCCCCAGGACCGCGCCGAGGGTCGGGACCGTTCATCCTGCGTCGACGAAGATGCCGAGGAACAGGAACGGCACGTAGAGCAGGGAGGTGAGAAACAGGCGTTTCGCCCAGCGGCGGGGACCGCTTTCGTCGTCGTCGCCTTCCGGGTCGAAGGGTCGGGCCGCCATCGCGAGATAGGCCAAGGACGCGAGGCCCGCGATGACGCCGTAGACCGGACCAGCGACCCCCTGGGCGACCGGCGCCAGAGAGACGGGCACGAGCACCGCAGCCCAGAGCACCGCCTGCCAGCGGGTGCCCCGAAGGCCCCAGACGAGGGGACCGATGCGGAACCCTGCCCGGGCGTACTCGTCGAGCCGAAAGATGCCGATCGCCAGAAAGTGGGGCACCTGCCAGAGGGCGAGGATCGCGAACAGAACCAACCCCGGGGGATCGATGGATCCCGTCATCGCCGTCCATCCGATCAGGGTCGGCATGGCACCGGGGATCGTCCCGACGAACACCGCGTGGGGGCTACGCCGCTTGAGGGGGGTGTAGAGCAGCACGTAGGTGACCAGGGCCGTCGCCCCCAGCGTGGCCGTCAAGGCATCGACGCCGAGGAACAACGTCGGGAGGCCCAGCACGGCCAGGACGGCCCCCACGACGATGCCCCAGGCCGGATCGAGGCGGCCGGCGGGCAGGGGGCGTTCCGCGGTCCGGGTCATCCGGGCATCGATGTCCCGCTCGAGCCAGCAGTTGGCCGCGTTGGCCGCGCCGACGAGGAGGGTCGTCCCGACGATCGCGAAGAAGAAGCGGGGCAGGTCGACGGGGCCCGGGGCGAGCCAGGCGCCACCGCCCGCGGTGAGCAACACCAGGGAGCTCAACCGAGGCTTGGTGAGGGCGACGAGGTCCCGGAGGAACGAGGTCGCGTCCCCGGCGGCGCCGACGGAGTCGCGGGAGAGCTCCCCGGACGGAGCGGTGGAGGCCATGTTCGCGGCGGCGGGGTGCGTTGGCTCGGACATCCCGGGATCGCCGGGCGGGGAAACGGGGGCGCCGGCGGGAGGCGCAATCTGCGGGTCCCCGGCGCGGACGTCAACCCGGTGCCCAAGACCGGAAACGCGAACGATTTCCAGGAGTGAGGGTCCGGCTTCGGCGACCGGGACCCCGGCCCGCGCTCGGTCCCAGCCGCCCGCCCCCGGCTAACCGCGGGTGAGGGTCACCCAGAGGGCCACCAACCCGGAGAGCGCGAGAAGGGCCGAGACCCCGAGCACGAGCCAGTGGGACCGGGGCACGCCGGCGAGCTCGCTGCGCCGCGGGGCCGCGCTACCCCGCGTCGGCGGCCCGGCATGGGGTGCGGCGCCGGACGCCGAGGC
>DAPKRP010000936.1:0-3036 GCA_031800515.1 Polyangiaceae bacterium LLY-WYZ-14_1
CGACTGGGATCCGCTTTTCCACGCACCGGGGGTCATCTGCCGCAGCACCGCCGTCCCCTGCACCTTCGAGCCCGGGTTCCACCCTTTCATCCCGAACGTGCTGTTGATCCAACAGGACGACGGCACCTTCACCGACATCGAGATCGACCTTCAGGAGCAGCGCCTCCGGGAAGGCCTCTTCAACACCACCTGCCAGTCCAGCATCTTCCCCCTCGGGCGGCCCGGGTGCCCCGCCCGTCTGGAAGGCTTCTACGAGCCGCGGCCCAGCCTCGCTGTCGGGATCGCCGACTTCAACCAAGACCGCCGAGTCGACCTGTTCATCGGCAACGACTTCGGCACGCCGGACCAGGTGCTCACCCGCTTCGACGACGGATTCTGGATCGACGCGGGCCCCGAGTTCGGCCTGGCCCGAAACTGGCAGGGCCGCGGCATGGACACGATGGGCTGGGCCAGCGGCGACATCGACGGAGACACGATCCTCGATCACGTCCGGACGGACTTCGAAGACTTCGAGTCGGCGGTTCACGTCTCCCGGGGACGCCTGGACCTCTTCGAGGACGAGGCCCCGACCATCGGAGGCATCCTCGACCGGAAGGATACCTTCCGCTGGGGGGCGGCCTTCGTCGACATCGACCTCGACGGGGACCTCGACCTCCTGGAGGCGACTGGGCACGTCTACCGGTCGGAGCACTTCGAGACGGTCGGCGTCGTCGGCCCCGTCGCCCAGCCGACCAATCTCTTCGAGAACAGCGGGACCGGGAGCTTCGTCGCGGTCGACCCCGTGGAAGGCGGCGGCCTCTCCATCCCGACGGAATCCCGAAGTTTGAACGTCGCCGACCTGGACGACGACGGGCGCCCGGACATCCTCCTGGGCAACGTTCTCGGCCCCCCCAGCATCCTCCGCAACGTCACCCCTCGGGCCGGCCACTGGCTGCGGCTCCGCTTGGTCGGGCCGGGACGGGACCGGGAGGCCGCGTTGACCCGGGTCGAGGTCACCGCGGGAGAACGCGTCTTCACCCGGGTGAAGAAGCTCGGGGAAGGCTACGGCGGAAGCGGGGACCCGCGCCTGCTCTTCGGACTGCCGACGGACACGCCGGTGTCCGTCGAGGTCTTCTGGTGGGACGGGACGACGAGCGTGGTCGACGACGTCGCCGTCGACCAGGAGCTCACCATCACCCACCCCTAGTATACCGCTGCCCGGAAGTTCTACCCGGGTCTGCGCCGGTCCCGAACGCCGCTCAGCCCTCTTCCGCCTCGCCGGATTCGGCGCCGTCTTCCGCCGTGGCTGCGCTCGCCTGGTCGCCGTCCTCCGTGGCGCCATCGCCAGCGGCGTCTCCCGCCGGATCACCGGAACCGGCGGAGGCCGCCGCGGGAAGCCGTCGGCCGTCGAGGAGGGCATCGGTACGCTGGAGCAGGCGATGGACCTTGAGGCGCTGCTCGAAGAGGTCCGAGGCGACCTTGAACTCGAGCTCTTCGACCTTGTCCTTGAGCTCGCCCCAATCGCCCCCAGAAGCGCCGGACTGGCGAAGGAGCCGGATCGCCCGGGCCCGAGCCTCGTCCGCCAGCCCGAAGTTGCGGTCGTCGAGGTGCCGCGCCGCCTCGCTGAGGGCGCGGTGGGCTTCGAGACGGAGGGTGCGCACCCGCAGGTCGTCGAGCTCCCGTCGCACCCGCCGGGTCTCGGCCTTGGCGTCGGCGACGGCCTCTTCCTTGGCCTGCCGGGCCTCGGCAGCCGCGTCCTCCGCCGCGTTGGCGCGGGCGTCCCCGGCCCGTCGGCCCATGAAGAAGGTGACCGTCCCGGCCAGGACGATGACCGCCAACACGACGACGGCGATGGTGGCGGTTCGCTGGAAGCCGCCGTCGTCTCCCGCGTCGGCGTCCTTCCGGGCCCGCGCGGGGGTCCCACCGTCCCCCGAGCCAGCGGCGCCCTTCGAGCCGCCCTCGTCTTCCTTCGAATCGCCGCCGGCGTCTTCCAGCTGGGCCGCCGCCTGGCCGCTCGTGCTGGCGGCCCCCGGGGGTGGGGTCTTGACCTGGCCCCCCGGCTTCGAGGCTTCCGTGTCCTTCGCCGTCCCCAGGGTCTCGCCGGGGGAGCCCGAAGTGGTCTCGCTCCCGGTCGAGGTGTCGTCGTCGCGCTTCTTCCCTTGCTCGTCCTCTGCCATGGTTGCCTCCGGTCTGGGGTTACCACGGCCTCACCTTTTCCGCTCAAGGACCGGCAGAGCGCACGGAGGTCTCCGGCGCCTCGGGGAGCTCCACCGCTCCACCCGATCCACCACGCGCCCCCGTCGTTAGAGGCCGATGCCGTGGGAGGGGAGAGCCTCGCAGCGGGCCAGGAGGGGCTCCCGGTCGAAGACGGACACGTACTCGGCGGAGAGGGCGCGCTCGACGGCGGCGCGACAACCGTCGAGCTCGAGGCGGTGACTGCGCTCCCGATCCCACCCATCCAAATGCACCCGGTAGCCTCGCTCGTAGCCGGTCTCGAAGGCCTCGAGCACCAGGATGGCGAGGCGCCGGTCGCCGGCCGATTCGGCGATGGCCACGGCGTCGCCGCGGGCCACGCGGTAGAGGGGGCCGCGGTGCCGCGGGAGCCCACCGGACGGTTCCCCGTCCGCGTCGTCGACCCCCGCGGCCACGGAGCTCCCGCCCCCGGTGCCTCCGCCTAGGCGCTCCGCTTCGAGGGGCGGGGGGCACAGGTCCTGGACGCTCGGGGGCGGTCGCCGGGCGCGCTCGGCGACGGAGGCGACCTCGGGGTGGATCGTGCGGCAGCCGAGCCGGCGCATCTCGTCCGTCGACCTGGCGTTCACCGCGAGCGCCTCTTCCGAGCCCGCGGTGAAGCCGAGGTCGAAGGATCGGCGAAGGGACTGCTTTTCCTGGGGCGACCGCCCCTCCTGCTGGGCCTCGGAGAGCCCGGCCTGGTAGGCCTGGTCGACGGCCGGGTCCCGGGGGCGATCGGCCGGTCCGGGACCCGTGCCGCCGCAGGCGGCGACGGCGCCGACGAGCAGGCTCGCCAGTGCGCGGGTGGGAAAAGGGGCCGGGATGCGG
>DAPKRP010000937.1:0-8484 GCA_031800515.1 Polyangiaceae bacterium LLY-WYZ-14_1
GCGTCGACCCGGATGGCGGGCTTCCCGGGGACGGCGGCGCTCCTCCCGCCCCCCTCGATGCCGCCGCGCCGGCCCCCCCGGACGCTGGAACGGGAGAGGGCTCGGGGGACGCCGGGCCCCCTCCGGAGAACGGGTTCCCGATCTTCGTCGCGCAGGGGCACGTCGGGCGCACCACCGTCTCCTGCGACGACGGTCGGACCTGGGTGGCGGACCAGTCGATGGACGACGAGCTTCGGTGCTTCGAGGACGGCGCCGACTGCGACCATCACCCGGGGGCGGCGAAGGGCATCGTCTACGGGGGGAACCGGTTCTTCGCCACCTTCGGCTGGGGCCCCCCGGGCTCGGTCCAGCGCTCCCGGGACGGCGTCTCCTGGACCTCCCTCACGGAAGAGACGCGCTTTGGGGGGATCGCCTTCGGCAACGGCACCCTGGTGCTGGGCAGCCGACGAGCGGCGCGTTCGACGGACGGCGGGGAGACGATCTCCGACGGGATCGATACCGGCCTGGCGGTCCACAACGTCCGGCGCCTGGGCTTCGGCGAGGTCGACGGTGGACGCTTTCTGCTTTACGGGTCGAGCGGCGGCGCGTCGGACCTCGTCTTGTCGAGCGACGGAGGCGCGAGCTGGTGGCATCCAGAAGACCGTCCGGCGGACTGCAAGTCGAGCCAGACCTCCGGGGGCATCGTGAGCGGCGGGGGGGTGTTGCTCCTCGCCTCCGGGGACGCGCAGGTCTGCCGCTCCGTAGACGGCGGTGACACCTGGACCGTCGTCGACCTGCCCGGATCGTCGAACGCCCAGGTCGTCTGGACCGGAGACGGCTTCCGCACCTGGGGGACCGGGGTGACCTTCTTCAGCCCGGACGGCGAGACCTGGACCGAAGGGACGACGACGCCGGCGAACCTCCGCATCGGCGCCGTGGCCCGTTCGCCGGAGACGGGGACGATCGTCGCCGTCCGGGGGGGCTGGCGGACCTGGTACGAGGACCAGGTCTTCTACCGGTCGACGGACGGCGGAACGACCTTCGAGGCGCTGCCCGACGGAGCCTACGTGGGCAGCCACCCGATCCGCTTCATCGCCTTCGGCCGCGGCGCCCGTCCCGCCGCCTGCGCCGACTAGACTAGATCAGTCTTCTGAGAGGACGCGGGCAGGCGGAGGGTGAAGCGGGCGCCCCCGAGCTCTGGGGACCGGTCGACGGTCAGCGACCCGCCCAGTCGCCGGGCGACGGTATGGGAGACGGCCAGCCCGAGCCCCGTGCCCTTGCCCGCGGGCTTGGTGGTCACGAAGGGCTCGAAAAGGTGCTCGGCGACCTGCGGATCCACCCCGGGTCCGTCGTCCTCGACCTCGAGGACGACGTCCTTCGCCGGGGCCTCGCCGTCCCCGGGGCGCAGGGTGAGGCGCACCCGACCGCGTCCATCCACCGCATCGGCAGCGTTCAGGACCAGGTTGAGGACCACCTGAACCAACCGGTCGGGCGCCCCCACCGCGGCCACCCGACCGCTCTCCGGCGATGGCGCTCGGACCTCGAGGGCGACGCCCTGCAGGTCCCGCTGGGGGGCGAGCAGCCGCATCGCATCGTCGACCACCCCCCGCAGATCGGCCCAAACGGAAGGGTCCATCCCCCCGAAGGGACCGTCCCCGGCGTCGGGACCCTGCCGGGAGAAGTCGAGGAGGTCCCGGATGGTCTTCCGGATCCGCTCCGTCTCCTTGTGCACGCGGGCCAGGAGCTCCCGCCGTTCCGAAGGGGCGAGGTCGTCGTCGTCGAGGTCCTGGCGAAGGATCTCCACCAGGCCGAGGATCGCCGCCAGGGGGTTGCCGATCTCGTGGGCCACCCCGGCGGAGAGGCGCCCGACGCTGGCGAGGCGCTCGCTCCGGACCAGCTGGTCCCGGGCCGACTCGAGCTCGTGGGTGGTCTGCTCGAGCTCCTGGACCCGGCGCTCGAGGGCGAGCCGCTCGGCCCGGAGCTGGGTGGCCATCGCGTTGAAGGCAACGGCCAGCCGGGCGACCTCCGCCGCCCCCCGGACGGGGACCGCGACCCGCATGTCCCCTTGGGCCAGACGCTCCGAGGCCTGGGTCACCGCCTCCATCGGCCGGACGATGAGGACGGTGAGGGCGACGAAGGCCAGCAGCAGGATGCCGCCGCCGGTGGTTGCCACGTAGAGCAGCAGCAGGTCCGTCAGAGGACGGCGTTCCTCCGGACCCGTCGCCCGCGTCCAGACCCGCACGGTCCCCTCCTGGCCGGGGAGGGGGACCTCGACCATGGGTCCCAGGCCGGTGAGCCCCCGGGCCCAGGGCTCGAGCTCCCCCCAGGTGACCTCGACCCCGGCGAGGCGGCCCCGGGAAAGGGCCGCGTCGGCGAGCTCGGCGACCGCCTGCTGCCGGTCGCCCTCCCCCCGCACCGCCGCCGTGGCGATCACCCGGGCGAGGGTCTCGGCCCCGGCGAGGCGCTCCGCCCCCCGGGCGCGCTCCGACAGCTGCACGAAGGCGATGCCGAGGAGGGCGAAGGAGACGATGAAGGCCGCGCTCAGGGCGAGGACGATCTGCATGCGCAGACCGAGCCCGAAGCGGCGGATGGACATCATCGGGAGCCTATCCGCGCCGCCCTCCGGACCCAAGAACCGCGCTCGATCGGCCCCTCGAGGGCTCCGGTCCGCCGGGGGAAGGGGTATGGTCCCGCCCCATGTCTCCCCGGGAATGGCATCAGTGGGCGACCTGGCTCGAGATCGGGCTGGGCGTGGTCACGCTGGTCTCTCTGTTCTTCGTCGTGGCGCCCTATGGCCGTCACGTGCGGAAGGGCTGGGGCCCGCAGATCCCCGCCCGGGTCGGCTGGGTGGTGATGGAGGCGCCGGCGAGCCTCGCCTTCCTGGCGATCTACCTCTACGGCGAGCACCGCTTCGAGCCCGCCCCCTTGGCGATGCTGGCGCTCTGGCAGTTCCATTACGTGCAGCGGGCCTTCGTGTTCCCGTTCCGGATGAAGATCTCCGGAAAGCAGATGCCGGTGGTGATCGCCGCGCTCGCCATCGTCTTCAACCTGCTGAACGCCTACGTCAACGCCCGCTGGGTCTCCGGGCTGGGGAGCTACCCGGCCTCTTGGCTCGTCGACCCCCGCTTCCTCCTCGGCACGGCGGTCTTCTTCCTGGGCTTTCGGATCAACACCTGGGCCGACGCCCGCTTGGCGTCCCTTCGAAAGCCGGGGGAGTCGGGCTACGTGGTTCCCCATGGGGGCCTCTACGACCGCATCGCCTCCCCGAACTACTTCGGCGAGATCGTCGAATGGGTGGGTTGGGCCGTCCTGACCTGGAGCCTCGCCGGGGCGGCCTTCGCCTTCTACACCTTCGCGAACCTCGCCCCCCGGGCGGTCAGCCACCTCCGCTGGTACCGGGAGACCTTCCCCGACTACCCCCGGGACCGGAAGGCGGTGATCCCCTACGTGTGGTGAATCGTCGGAAGCCGTCGACTCGATGAGCGACGTGGAGACCGGTATCGCCGCCGGGCGGTCAAGGGGGCTCGCTGTTCGCCCGATGTCCCTGGGCGAACCGTGGACGTCGTCCTCGTCATCTTGAACTACCGAACCCCGGGCCTGACGCTTCGGGCGCTCCGCTCGGCGTTGCCCGAGATCGATCGGGTCCGGGCCGACGAGGCGACCCGCGGTGTGCCCCTTCCGGAGCGGTCCCGCATCGCCCTGGTGGACAACGCCTCCGGGGACGACAGCCCAGACCAGCTCGCCCAGGCGGTGCGGAAGGTCGGCCTCGGGGACCGGGTCGACCTCTTCCTGGCCCGGGAGAATCGCGGTTTCGGCGCGGGGAACAACCTCGCCTTCCGGCACTACCTCGGGTCCGAAACGCCCCCGCGCTTCTTCCATGTGCTGAACCCGGACGCGGCCCTCGCCCCGGGCGCCCTCGGGGCGCTGCTTCGGCAGGCGCGGCGCCAGGGGCGGGCAGGCGCCTGGGGGAGTCGCATCGAAGAGCTCCGGGACCCCCAGGCCGACGCCGCGCTGGCGTTTCCCTCGCTCACCGGCGAGGCCCGGGCGGTGGGCCGGGTGCGACGGTGCCCGACTCATCTGTCCCGTTGGTCCAGCACGCCAGCCGGTACGCCGGGCCGGCGCCCAGACCGGAGGGGGCGCGCCCACAGGGCCGAGGGTGCCGGGGTGGCCCGGCGCGTCGACTGGGTGCTGGGGGCGAGCGTCCTGCTACGGAGCCGCGCCCTCGCCGAGGTCGGCCTCTTCGACGAGGACTTTTTCCTATATTTCGAGGACATCGACCTCTGCCGGCGACTTCGAAACGCGGACTGGGAGGTCTGGACGGTCCCGGAGAGCCAGGTGGTGCACCAAGGGTCGGCGAGCACCCGCCTGGGCGCCCCGGGGGAGCGGGTCCCCCGCTACTGGTTCGAGTCCCGGGCGCGCTACTACCGGAAGCATCATGGGGCGGCCTACCTGGCGGCGGCGGACGCGCTGGCCCTCGCCGGGGGAGCCCTCGACGGGATCCCGCGGGGGCTCGGACGACCCCGCCGGAGAGCCTCCCCGCTGGACGCCGCCGGCCTCCGGGAGGGACCCGCCGGCTTCCTCGTCGACCTCTTCGCCGACGTGACCCTGCGGGCGGTGGTGGACGTGCTGCGACCTTCACCAGGCTGCCACACGAATTCAGCGCGCCTTCAACTCAAGTCTGTCTCTCCTCTCCGTTAGGAGGACTCCGTGGGATTCATTCAACAGATCATCGACATCATCATGGGGCTGCTCGGGCTGAAGAAGGCCGAGCTCCCCGCCTCGACCACCCCGAACGCGGTGCCCGCTTCCGCGGGAGGGGGCAGTCCGGCCGCCGCCGCCGCGCCGGCCGCCGCGGCCGTCGAAGAGGAGGAGGACGAGGAAGAGGTCGACGACGACGAGGACGACGACGACGACGAGCCGGAAGACGTCGTCCTCGAGACCCGGGAGGGAGCCCGCCTGATCCAGCACGGGGACGGGGACGTCCTCTGGTCCGACGAGCACGACCGGGAAACGCCCCGGGAACAGTGGACCGACCACTGGGGTCCCGCCGGGGACGGACCCACCGAAGAAACCCTGGTTCAGTTCCTCTACGCGCAGCAGGTCTTCGACGAGGAGGCGCAGGTCGACCCCCGGAACGCGGAAAAGAAGCTCCAGGCGATGGGCTACCGGGACGTCGGCGACTACTTCCGGGTCCAGCTCACCGTGGCGAAGCACTTCGGCGAGCACCACGGGCCGAACGTCGGAGACTTCGCCTTCATGGGCGAACGGTTCACCAAGGCCTTCATGAAAGCGAACGGCCTCAAGCGGAAGGCCCAGATCGACGCCCAGATGGCGAAACGTCCGGAGCTCTTCGCGCCCATCGCCGGGGTCTCCCTGGAGCAGTACGCCAAGCTCTCCGCCGTCGCCGCGAGCGCCCCGGACCAGCTCGAGGCGAAGCTCGCCGAGCACGGGCTGGACATGGCCGCCTACAACGAGGCTGCCGCCGGCTGGGGGGAGCGGATGCAGAACGACACGGACCACGTGATCAACACGGTCTATGCCGAGCACTTCCAGAGCGCGGGCCAGGGCCAGTTCGCCGGCGCGGCGCAGGCGGTAGCCGGCGGGATGTACGGGAACGAGGTGCAGGGGGAGGCCCCCATGCCCAAGGAAAAGGCCGCCGAGGTCCGCGGGGCGATCCAGGCCTGGTCGAAGACCGGACAGGACGTGAACGCCATGCTCCAACAGACCTTCAACATGACCGCGGCGGACGAAGCGACGGTCAACGGCTGGTGGATGATGAAGCTCATGGCGGATGCCCCCGCCTTCGAGGCCTACCAGAAGCTCGTCGACCAGTTCGAGGCGAAGTACGCCGCCGGCGCGCCGGCCTCCCCGGACTCGGACCTCAACTTCTGAGGCGGGGGCGTGCGTCCCGGGCAGCTCGCCGAGATCGTCGCCGCCCACCGGGAACGGATCCTCGCCGCCCATCGCGGGGGTGATGGCGCCGAACCGTGGGCGTCGGTGCGATCCGCCTACGGGGTGCCGGTGAGCGCCCGGGAGCAGGAGCTCGAGGCGTGCCTAGACGCCGTGGTCGCCTGGGCCCGGGAGAGCCTTCCGGGCCTGGCCCCCGGCGCCCCGGGGGAACCGGATGCGGCGAGCCTCGACGCCCACCTGGCCGGCCTGGTGGCGGAGACCCGGCGGGAGCTCTCCCCTCCGACCTCCGGGGCCGGTGGCGTGGCCGGGCTCGGGGCGATCTTCGCGAACGCGACCGCCAACGTCGGCTGGTGGCAGGAGCGCTTCCGGCAGGTGAAGGAGGTTTCGGTGATCCGCTGCCGCACCTGCGGCTCCCGGCAGGAACAGGCCCTCGTCTTCGCCTGCGCCTACTGCGGCCGGGAGATGTTCGGCGACCCGAAGGATCCCGAGGGGGAGACCTGGTGAGGCCGGAGGACCAAGCCCTGCTCGACCGCTGGACCGCCTTCCTTGGCAAGGTCGAGGCGCGCCTCGACGAGATCTGCCGGGAGGCGGAGGCTGGGGTGAAGGCCATCTTCGCCCAGCATCCGGACGATTGGATGCCGATCACCAACGCCCTCACCGGCCTCGACCACCGGGTGCGGCAGCTGACGGACCGGATCACCCAGACCTGGGAAGAACAGGTCGACCCGTCCCTCGAAGGCCGCGGCGGCAAGGTCTTCGACCGGGCCGACGATCTCCGGAGCGACGCCAACCTCGCCCTCGAGGAAAAGTGGACCCGGGCAAAGGTTCGGTGGCTCGCGGACATCGCCCGGGAGACCCAGCCCCGCGCCCTCAAGGCGCTGGAAGAGCCCGCCCGCTGCTCCGGCTGCGGCGCGCCCCTGGTGGTCCCGGACCGGCGCCGGCACTGCCGGGTGGATTGCGGCAGCTGCGGCATCGTCAACCAGGTGGGCCCCCCGGCCCCGGTGCGGAACTACTACGGCCCCGGTGTGCAGGCCCTCGCGGAGGAGGCCGCCGCGCCCATCCGCTTCGAGATCGAGCGGCACCGGCTGGCCGCCGACCGCTGGCGCCGCGCCCGGGGCTGGGCCCCCGAGCCCGAGACCTCCCTCGACGAATGGGAGGCCCTCGAGCGGCGCTACTGGACCACCATGGCCGAGGAGAAGGCCAAGCTCCTGGACGCCCCCGTCGACGAGGCCTTCATCGAGAGCCGCATGGTGGCCTTCCAGAAGATGCACCCCCGTCGCCGGGGCTAGCACCTCTGCTCGGGCGTTCGGTCCGGGATACCAACGAGGACAGGGCGGCGGTCAGGAAGGCGGCGACGGCAGGGTCGTCGGTCAGGGCCAGAGCGCGTTCGTAGGCTTCTCGGGCCGCGGACGCGGTCGCGGCGCCCCCGGCGAGGTGGGCTCGGGCGAGGAGGTCGGCCCGGACCGCCCACCAGGGTTGATAGTGGGCCGCCCGGGGCTCCCCTGCGGCCAGATCGTCGAGGACCTCCAGAAGCATGGCGACGTAGGTCTCGTAGGGCGCCCGATAGGAGGCCGCCCGCTCCGGATCGCTCCGCGCATCGAAGTCCGTCTCGGGCTCGTAGATCAGGATGGCGTACTGCACCTCAGGCGGCCTCCGCGTCCCTGACGGGCGCCTCGGCGTAGACCGCGGCCTCGACCCGCCGGTGGTGAGCGACGAGCCCGGAGAAGGTCCCGGCAAGCTGGGTCAGGGGGTCGTCGAGGTGGGTGGCGAGGAGCTGACTGGTGAGCCCGTGCACCGACGCGTCGGCGACGGACGGCTCGTCCCCGCCGAAGAATCGCCGCGTGCCCAGCACCGTCTCGAGGGTGGTGAGGTCCTCCCGGGCGAGGGCGAGCTGCTCGTCCTCCGGACGGCGCCCCGTCCCCTGGGCGTGGAGGGCGGCCCGGACCTGCTTGCGCACCAGGCCGAACACCAGCCCTCGGAACGCCCGAGGCACCGGGGCGAAGAAGGCATCCCGCACCGCCTCCGGGTGGTGATTCCAGCGGAACGCCACCTGAATCCAGTAGAGATGCTCTTCCACCAGGCGGCGGACGAGCAGGTCGTCCGGCCCCGGGACGAGCCGCAGGAGCCCCGTCATGCCGGAGAGGGTCGCGGACAGCGTGACGATGGCGCCGCCGCCTCCGGGCTGAGCGGCCATGCGGCGGCCCGCCTCCCGGGCGGTCAGAAACTGGGAGCCCGCGATCCGGGCGAGGGGGAGCAGGAAGTCGTCGACGGAGGTCTCGACGATGGGCTTGGGGTAGGCCAGCTCGGCGGGCCGCCCGCCGATGCCGTTGAAGACGGCGTCGATCCGCCCCGCCTCGGCCAGCACCCGGTCGAGAAAAGCGCCTACTGCCCCGGCGTCGGTGGCGTCGACGCAGGCCGCCTGGACGGTGGCCTCCGGGTGGTCACCGCGGAGCTCGGCGGCGACCGCGTCGGTCCGATCCTGGTCCCGGCGAGCGAGCCATACGGTGCTGCCCTCCCGGGCGAAGGCCCGGGCGACGCCCCGGCTGATGGCGCCGGCGGCGGCGAAGACGACGGCGACCCGGGGGGTGGGGGTAC
>DAPKRP010000938.1:0-1802 GCA_031800515.1 Polyangiaceae bacterium LLY-WYZ-14_1
AGATGGTACCCCCGAACCCCGAAGCGAACTCCGTCACCGCGTAGGCCAAGGGCGGTAACACGATGGCAGGCTGGCCTTCCGCGCGGAGCGCCTGGGCGGCGAGCTCGGCGGCCCGAAGGCTGATGACCACATCGGTGCCGAGCGGCAGGTGGGGCCCATGCGCTTCCGTCGCCCCGGCGGGCAAGAAGGCCACCGCCCCGGCCTCGGCGAGGACCGTCGCCTCCCGATGCGTGAGGTCCGCGAGGTGAAGGGCGACGTCCGGGTCCCCATCGGCGGAGCTCACCGGAGGGCCCTCCGCATCACCTTGCCCCGGTCGTTTCGGGGGAGCGCATCGACGAACGCGACCCGTCGGGGGGCCTTGTTCGGCTCGAGGCGTTCCCGAACCCAGGCCTGGAGCTCTTCCGCCAAGGCCTCGTTCGGCGTCCCGTCGCTCGGGCCGTCACCCGAGCGTGCAGCAACCGGCTCGGCGCGGACGACGAAGGCCTTCGGCACGGTCAGGCCATCCCCGTCTTCGACGCCTACCACGGCGCATTCCCGAACGCCGGGATGCCGGGCCAGGCAGTCTTCGATCTCGAGGGGGCTCACGAATTTCCCCCGGACCTTCAGCAGGTCGTCCCCGCGGCCGGCGTACCAGAAGTACCCGTCCCGGTCCCTGGTGAAGAGGTCCGCCGTCACCACCCATTCCCCGACGAAGGTGGTCGCGCTCTTTTCCGGGTCCCCCCAGTAGCAAAGGGCGGAGCTGTCGCCTTTGACCCAGAGGCGGCCCGGTTCCCCGGGGGCGGCCTCGCCCCCTTCGGGACCGACGATCCGCGCCTCGTAGCCCGGGACGAGCTCACCGAGGGAGCCCGGGCGCACCCGGCCCGGGCGATTGCCGATGTAGATGTGGAACATCTCCGCGGAGCCGATCCCATCGAGGAGCTCCGCCCGGGGCCACCGCCCTCGCCAGCGCTCGTAGAGGCTCGGAGGAAGGGCCTCGCCGGCGCTCAGGCACATCCGGACGGAGCCCATGTCCGCCTCCGCCGCCTCCGGCGCGTCGAGCATCTGCCGGATCATCGACGGGACGTTGGTCAGCACCGTCGCCCCATGTCGGGCCACCTCCTCGAACATCCGGCCTGGCGTGGGCTTGTCCGGGAAGAGCACCGCCGTGCCGCCGACGGCGAAGGGAAACATCAGGTTCGTGCCGGTGGCGTAGCCGAAGAACAGGCGGGAGACGCTGACGAAGACGTCGTCCTCTCGCAGGCCGAGGATGCCCTTGGCGTAGCACTCGGTGTGGAAGGGAAAGTCGTGATGGAAGTGGACGGCGCCCTTCGGGCGGCCGGTGGTGCCGCTGGTGAAGAGCCACCCGGCGAGGTCGTCCCGGGAGGTGTCCGCGTTGCCCTGGTCCGGCCGGGCGGCGTCGAGGGCGGTCTCCCAGCGTTCGAAGCCCGGCGGCGTCGGGTCGCCCGGCGCCAGACCCGCCGCGAGACGCACGCGGCAGCGGGGGTGCCGGTCGAGGGCGGGACCGATCGCCGGGAGGGCCTCTCGATGGACCACGACCGCCCGGGCCTTGGTGTAGCCGACCAGATAGTCGAGGGCGTCGGTGTCGAGGTGCGGGTTCGCCATGCAGAAGACGCCCCCCGCCTTCAGCACACCGAACCAGGCTTCGACGAACGCCACCCCATCGGGCAACACCAGGAGCACCCGGTCTTCGAGGTCGATCCCCCGGACCCGAAGTGCGTCCCCGGCCCGATTCGCCCGGTCCCAGACCTCGGCGTAGGTGATGGCCCGGGTGCCTTCCCGGATGGCGACCCGCTCCCCCCGCC
>DAPKRP010000939.1:0-2163 GCA_031800515.1 Polyangiaceae bacterium LLY-WYZ-14_1
CTGCTAAAGGGACCCGGGCGAGGCCAGGTCCCCGGGCGAGGCGCCGGGGACCGGAAAGGCGAAGACGTGACGACGGAGAAGACGACGACGACGACGACGAGCACCCACACCGCCGTGCTGATCCCCGGCGACGGGATCGGCCCGGAGGTGGCCCAGGCGGTTCGCCGGGTGTTCGAAGCAGCGGAAGCCCCGGTCGACTGGGTGGAGCATCACGCCGGCATCGCCGCCCTCGAGGCGGGCTCGGAGGTGCTCCCGGAGGCGACCCTCGAGGCGGTCCAGGAGCACGCCGTCGCCCTCAAAGGCCCCTGCACGACGCCCGTCGGGAAGGGCTTCACCTCGGTCAACGTCCAGCTCCGGAAGCGCCTCGACCTGTTCTGCGCGGTTCGGCCCATCCGCAACCTCGCCGGCGTGCCCACCCGCTTCGAGGACGTCGACATCGTCGTCATCCGGGAGAATACGGAGGGCCTCTACAGCGGGATCGAGAACGTCATCACCCCGGGGGTGGTGACGAGCCTCAAGGTGGCGACGGAGCGCGCCTCCCGCCGCATCGCCGAGGCCGCCTTCCGCTACGCGGAAGAACGGGGCCGAAAGAAGGTCACCGTCTTCCACAAGGCGAACATCATGAAGCTCACCGACGGGCTGTTTCTTCGCTGCGCCGCCGACGTCCACGGGTCCCATCCGGAGATCGCCCACAACGACCTGATCATCGACGCCGCGTGCATGAGGCTGGTCCAGGACCCGACCCAGTTCGACGTGCTGCTCTGCGAGAATCTCTACGGCGACCTCATCAGCGACCTCTGCGCCGGGCTCGTCGGTGGTCTCGGGGTCGTGCCCGGCGCCAACATCGGCGACCGCTGCGCCGTCTTCGAAGCGGTACACGGCTCGGCGCCGGACATCGCCGGAAAGGGGGTGGCCAACCCCCTCGCCTTCCTCATGAGCGGGGTCATGATGCTCAATCACCTAGCGGCGACCCGTGGGGACGAGCGCTGTCGAGGGGTCGGGGAACGCATCAAGGCGGCCTACGACCGGGCCCTCGGGGATGGGAAGAAGACCCGGGACCTCGGGGGAGAGCTCGGGACCGGCGCCTTCACGGACGCGGTGATCGAGCGACTCGACGGATGAGCCCATCCCGGCTCGAAGAGGAAGGCGGCGTGGCCGGAGGCGACGGGGTGTCCCGCCGGCGGCACCGGGGACGCCGGTGGCTCGCCGGCGGGCTCGGCATCGTCCTCGCGATACCCGTCCTGGCCGGGACCGTGTTCTTCGGGCTGCCCCCGCGCCCGGAGGCCTTCCGCCCCATCGTCGAGGCGGCGAAGCCGGGGGTGGCCTGGATCGACGTCCCAGCCCTCCGCGCGCGCCTCGGCGGGGCGTCGCGGTCTCCGGTGCTCGCCGACGTCCGGACCCCGGCGGAGTACGCGACCAGCCACCTCCCGGGGGCCATCCGGGTCAACCCCGGCTCCCGGGGCCTGCCGGCGGAGCTCCGCGGCGCCCTCGAAGACCAGGAAAGGCCGCATCCAAAGGACACGGGTCTCCTCCTGGTGACCTACTGCACGGTGGGCTGGCGTAGCGGCGGGCTGGCGCGGTTCCTCGGCGACGACGGGGGCAGGGGCATCGAGGTTCGGAACCTCGAAGGGGGGATCCTGGCCTGGGCGAACGCCGGCGGCGCCCTCGTCGACGAAGCGGGGCGACCCACGAACCGGGTCCACCCGCACGACCCTCTGGTCGGCGCGCTCTTCCTTCGGGGCGGGCGATCGGCGCTCCCTTGACAGGCGCCGTCCTTCCGCTATCCCTTCGCCCCCGCATCAGGAGACTCACCCTTGGCCAACCACGCCTCGGCGAAGAAGCGCATCCGACAGACCCTCAAGCGCACCGCTCGGAACCGGCACGTCCGGTCCACCGTGCGCACCTACGTCAAGCGGGTTCGGGAAGCCCTCGCCGCAAAGGACAAGGACCGAGCGGAAGCGGCCCTGACCCAGGCGGTCAGCTCCATCGACCGGGCCGTCTCGAAGGGCGTCTACCACCCGAAGACCGGCTCCCGGTACATCTCCCGGCTGTCCTCCCAGGTCGCCCGCCTGGCCGCCTGACGCGGCCCCCGGCGCTCCCGCCCCCCTCCCGGCGGCGGCGATCGCGGGCCAGGGGAGCGTCTTCAACGCCCGGGGATGCCGG
>DAPKRP010000940.1:0-3070 GCA_031800515.1 Polyangiaceae bacterium LLY-WYZ-14_1
GGGTCGTCACGACCTCGAGCTCGCCTGCTCGAAGGACGAGGCGGCGGCGATCCTATCCGAGGGTCGGGACTACGACCTGGTGCTCTGCGACGTGATGATGCCTGGCGGCAGTGGGGTCGACGTGCATGGCTGGATTCGCCGCCATCGCCCGGAGCTGCTGCCGCGCTTCGTCATGATGACCGGGGGGGTCTTCCTGCCGGAGGCGGAGGCCTTCCTCGACCGGGAGGAGGTTCCCTTCGTCTCGAAGCCCCTCGAGCGGGAGGCCATCGAACGGCTCCTCGCCGCCCGCGGCGCCTGGGACGCGGATGGGACGGGCTCCGGCGTCGTCGCCGCCCCAGTTGCCCTCACCGCGGCAAGATCACCCGAAGGGCGCTGACGTCGGCGGTGTAGCCGCCGGCCAACGAGACGGTGTTGCGGAACAAGGTGCTCGTGTCCGTGACCCGGGTGATCCACCAGCGGGACCCGAGCGCCTTGGCGCGAGATTCCGGGCCGACGTAGGTCCCGCCCCGCTTCTGGTGGAAGATGACCACGTTCATCCCGGGGCGGAGGTCTTCTTTGGTCGCCTTCCGGGTGCGCCAGGCGTGCTCGGTCCAGACGACGGCACCGTCCGAGGTGCGGATGAAGTGGCCCTGACCCTGGGTCTCCGGGCTCGGGAGCTGGGCTGGGGCGGCAACGGAGGCATAGATGTAGCCGGATTCCGGAAGGCCGCCTCGGTTCGAGACGATCCAGTGGTCCGTCGACAGGAAGTGCTCGTCGACGGTGGGGCTCACGGTCGCCGTGGGCGCCGAGGGGTCGTTCAGGATCCGGATGTTGCTGGTGGCGATCTGGTAGCCGTTCGCCACCAGGACGAAGCCCTGGTCCACGTTGGCGACGCTGACGATCCGAGAGAGCCACCAGCGGGTGCCCTGGGCTTCTTCCCGGGTCCGGGGCGGATGGTACATCCCGCCCTCGCTCCGGTAGAACATGACCGCGAGCCGGCCCACCTGGAGCTCCTCCGGACGGGCTCGGTGGCTCGGGAAGACGTGCTGCGTGGTCACCTGCTGACCCGTCTGGAGATTCAGGTAGGTCGCCTCCCCGCCGGGATTCGGGGCCCCCATCTGCCGGGCCGGGAACGCATAGACGTAGCCCTTCTCGTAGCCGTTCGCGGCGGCGATCACGACGTCGTCGGCGAGGCAGTGATTCTCCGGGTTCGGACAATCGGCGGACGCGGGCATCGTCCCGCCGGCGGCTCCACCACCCGCGGCGGCGGTCCCGCCGCTGGCGGGGGCGACGGTCCCCTGGCCCCCGCTGCCGTTCGAGCCGCCGGTCTTTCCGGGGCTCACCGTGGTCTGGCCGTTCGGGCTCGTGTAGACCGTGCAAGCGGCGCCGAGGAGGACGCAGGGCAATAGGGCGAGGACGGCGCGAGCGGTCCGGGTGTGCTGCGGGATCGTCGTGTTCTGCATCGTGGGGTCCTACGGAAGGTCGCCGCCATTTTTCCCACCCTTTGTGAGACATCGCCGGCGGCTGCCCCCCTGTAACCGGTTCCCGGCGTGAGTCAAAGAACAACCTAACGATGCATTTCGCCTCGTCGTTATCGGACGTTGCCCAGAATGCGGAGGGCGGGCTCGCTGATCAGGGGGCCGGTCAGGGCGAAGGCGGTCAGCGTCCAGCCGCGCTGGAGCACGGTCGGCCAGCGCGGGACGGCGAGCCCCTGCTCCGCGACGACCAGGACGCCGTGAGCGAGGAAAAACGCCCCGATCGAGGCGGCCATCTCGGGGCCGAGGGGGACGAGGGCGAAGTAGGCGTGGGCCACGGCGCTCGCGGCGAAGGCGGCGAGGCGGCCGGCCGTAGCCATCCCCCGTCGCGCCAGGGGCCGGAAGGCATGCCGATCGAGCCAACGGGCGACGGTCAGGTTCCATCGGCGGCTCCAGAACTCGCCCAGGGTCCGGCTGAGGATCGGGTCCCGATGGAGCGGCCCGACCTCGAGCCCGAAGGCGGCGTAGGCGAGCTGAATGACCGCGATGATCGCCTCGACGGCCACGTAGAAGGTCACCAGGCCCACCGCGACCCGAAGCCCCCAGGGTAGGCCGCCTTCCGGCGCGGCGAGGGGACCGGTGGTGCCGACGACGATGCCCAGGGCGAACGAGGCGCCGAAGCCGACCGCCCGGAGCCCAAGGTCTCCGAGGGGGCGTCCCGCGCCGCCGGGCCGCCCGGCCCGAGGACGGGCGAGCCGGGCGTCGACCAACCCGTAGGCGAGGGCCAGGCGGATGCCCAGGCCATGGGATCGGGGATCCCGGGCGAGGTCGACGACCCGGAACAGGGCGGCCAGAGCGATCAGGGTCGACAGCGCCCGGAGGAAGACGGCGGTGGTCGGTAGCGCCCAAGGGAGGGCGAGGGCCGTCCCGCTGGTCAGGGCGGCGAGGACCAGGGTCCAGGGACGCCCCCGACGGACGACGAGGGGACCGATCCCGTTCGCGACGACGAAGGCGACGAGCACCCACCCGATGACGAAGGTCGGTTCGACGGCCGCAGGGGGATCTTGCAGAGCTGGCACCGAAGCGCGGGGACGCTATCACCGCCCGGAAGCCATGACCGACGCCATCGACTCCGAGCATCTCCAGGCGACCATCGACGCCGCCTTCGCCGACCGCAGCCTCCTCGAACAGGCCGACACCCGGCGCGCCGTCGAGACCGCGATCGCCGGGCTCGACGACGGTCGCCTTCGGGTGGCCACCTACGACCAGGACGAGGATGACTGGACCGTCCACGCGTGGTTGAAGCGGGCGATCCTGCTCTACTTCGGGCTACGGGGGATGGAGCGCCTCGAGGTCGGGCCCTTCGAGTTCCACGACAAGATCCCGCTCAAGGACGACCTGCCGGGCGCCGGCGTCCGCGTCGTGCCGCCGGGGGTCGCGCGCCACGGCGCGTTCCTCGAGGCGGGCACCGTGCTCATGCCGGGCTACGTCAACATCGGCGCCTGGGTGGGGAGGGGCACCATGGTCGACACCTGGGCCACGGTCGGGAGCTGCGCCCAGATCGGCCGGGACGTGCACCTCTCCGGCGGCGTCGGCATCGGCGGCGTGCTCGAGCC
>DAPKRP010000941.1:0-2443 GCA_031800515.1 Polyangiaceae bacterium LLY-WYZ-14_1
GTCCACCTCCGGGGGGCCCGCCCAGCGACCGTAGAAGCCGACCGCCACCCCCGGCCCCACCCGGACGTCGCCACGGTTGGCGACCCGGGCGGTGATGTCGAGCACGTCCCCGAGGGCACCGCAGGCCGCGTCCGGGCTGGCGAGGCCTACGTTTTCCACCAGGAGGTCTGGCGCGATGCCAAAGGTGCGGGGGTTGGAGCGATAGATGTTGTAGCTGCGCCCCCCGTAGCTCCCCCAGCTCTCCGGCGCCCGGCGGGGGATGCCGCCGGATTCGAGGACGTTGGTCACGTGGTAGGCGTGCTGGTTCCAGATGCGTCGGGCGGGCACCCAGGTGTCCGCGTCATCCCCCCACATCTCGATGCCGTTGTTGAAATCGTTGCCGCCGTTCCCGCTGGGGTCGCCGCAGAAGCCCGATTCGTTGGAGGTGGCGAAGATGATCTCGGCGTTTCCGTCGTTGTCCGCGTCGGCGACGACGGGGTACTCGGTGCGGGTGCGGCTCGGGGCGCGTTCGACGAACCATTCCCGCCCATCGAGCCCGTCAAAGACGCGGAAGAAGCACTCGTCGTTGTAGATGACCTCGGCACGGCCATCGCCGTTGAAGTCGAACACGCTCGAACCGGTCACCCGGCTCGACCCATCCTCCGACGTCCGACGCCACCCGTTGTGAAGGCACACGCAGCTCTCCGTCGCCTCGTTGCAGGCGAAGGCCTGGGGGTCGCCGCAGTCGTCGTCGTCGGTGCAGGACAAGGCGGGGGGATTCCGAGGCGGATTCCCGCCCCGGCCCGTCGGGCTCGTCAGCCGCTGGTCCCAGGCGGGGCAGGCGCTGGTCGGCGGCTGGAAGTCGGCGACGGCGTAGGCCTCGCGCCCGGCGGTGCCGACCTCCGGAAACCCGTCGCCGTCGAAGTCGTCGACGTTCGGCGGCCCGCCCCGGTCGCTCCCGACCTCCAGGTCGACCGCGTCGAGCAGGGTGCCGGAGGCGCCGTCGAAGACGTTGAGCCAGCCGTCGACGACGGTGAGCACCTCCGGTCGACCGTCCGGCGGATTGTCCGGCCCGGTCGGCTCCGCCTGGTCCCGCCCGAGAACGTCGGCGATGGCGCAGAAACCGTCGTCCCGGCTCCCCGGAAGCTCCGAGTTCACCTCCGCCGCGTCCCAGACTTCGGTGAGCCGCCCCAGGCAGAAGTCCTCGGCCTCGCCGTCCAGGCTGGCGGGATTCGGACAATCGGCGATGCGGGCCACCCCGGCCGGCGGCCGAGGGAGTCGGTAGGCGGTGCTGCCGCCCACGATCTCCGGTCGGGCGTCCCCGGCGATGTCGGCCACGCAGGCGATGGGCCCCTGGCTCGAGACGCCGGCGGTCTTCGTGCCCTCGAAGACGTCGCCGAAGGACCAGCGCCCCTCGTCATCGACCCGCACCGTGAAGACGAGGCGGCCGACGACGATCTCCGCGGGGCCCGTGAGGTCGAGGTTCGCGAGGGCAGGGGAGGGGTTCTGTCCCCGCAGGTCGAGCTCCCGGCTCTCGGCGAGGATGTGGCCCCGGCGGTCGTGGATCCGCACCGACCCCTCGTCGTCGTTCGGGCCTTCGGTGATCGAGACGATCTCGGGCCGACCGTCGCCGTCGAGATCCCCCGCGGCGAGGCTCGCCGTCGCGTTCAGGTCCGCCTCGCTGCAGCTGCAGTCGAGGTCGCCGACGGGGTCCCCCTCGTTCCAGACCTCACCCCCACAGCTGGCGAAGAAGTCGCCCCCCTTGTTCGCACCGCCGCCGTGGATCGCCCGGAGGATGCCGTTGGTCTTGAAGCTGCTGCCGCAGAAACTGGTGAAGACGATCTCCGGGAAGTCGAGCTCGTCGATGAGGCCGTCCTCGTTGTCGTCGTCCAGGTTCACCACCAGGGGGGGCATGACCACCTGGGCCGAGTCGGGATAGGGGCTTCCGTCGGCGCGCTCTTCCCCGATGCCCGTCCCTCCCCAGGGGAAACCGTCCTCCAGGTTGGGCAGGACCTCTTCGAAGGAGAAGGGGTCTAAGAGGCAGGTCGGCGCCACCCCCGTCCCCGTGCAGCGACCCGACTCGCAGGCGGTGAAGGCGGGGCAGTCCCAGTCGTCCTCGCAGGGGCAGGTCGCCTCCCCGGCCTCGCCGACGGTACAGCTACTGTCGAAGTAGGCATCCCCCCCGCAGGTGAACCGGGCTTCGAAGCCGGCGCCGTTCCCCGGGCAGAGCTCGACGGTCTCGCCCATGCAGCGGGAGGCCCCGGGGGCGCAGGTGTCCGCCTGGCAAAGGCCGAGGTCCGGGTCGCACCATTCGCTGCGCTGGCAATCCAGGTCGTCGCTGCAGGTCGCGTCCTCGCAGACGACGCCGACGCCCCCCGGTCCCGGCACGCACCGCTCCCCCACCCCGCAGTCGAGCTCGTCGCAGCGTTGGGGTCCGGCGTCCGGGCGCGGCGGGCCGCCGCCC
>DAPKRP010000942.1:0-5880 GCA_031800515.1 Polyangiaceae bacterium LLY-WYZ-14_1
GGAGGCTCGGGCGCGGCTCATGGAAGGACGTTCCTGGAACGAGCTCCTCGACCGGCTGCGGGACGCGGGGATGGTGATCCAGCGGCCCCTGTCGCCGGACACGCCCCTCGACAAGGCCGAGGGCTATCGATATCTGGCCCGGATCACCCGGGCCGCCCTGGACACGTTCCTGGAGCGGAACGATCCCCATCATCCGGAGCTTTTTCGGGTGGTCCACGAGACGGTGAAGCTCGGGGCAGACAATCCGAACAACGTCTACCAGCACGCCACCATCGACGGGGATCTCGAGTACGTGATCCGGGGGTTTCGGGGCACGGTCCACTATCTGACCTTCGCCACCCAGGAAGGACACTACGGTCGCGCCATCGGCATGCCCTCGTCCGGCTTCCTCGACGCCCAGGATCTGGAGCTCGGCCCCGACGGCTCCTTCGAGATCCGGGTCTCCCGGAAGGAGCAGCCGGGGAACTGGCTGCCGATGACGCCGGCCAGCGGCACGCTGATCATCCGCCAGACCCGCCTGGATTGGGACCGGGAGGTGCTGGCGGACCTTCGGGTGGAGCGGGTCGGGCCCCCCGTCGCTCCGAAGCCCCTGACGCCGGAGGACGTGGATGAAGCCTTCGCCTTCGCCGGCCGGATGGTCGCCGGCGGAGCGATGATGTTCGCCACCTGGGCGGAAGGTTTCCTCGAGCACGTGAACGAGCTTCCCCGTTTCGACCAGGAGCTCTCGAATTCCTTGGGTGGGGTGAAGGACATCGTCTACCACCATAGTTACTGGCGATTGGCGCCCGGGGAAGCGTTGGTGGTGGAAACGCCCTTGGTCGAGTGTGACCACTGGTCCTTCGCCATTCAGAACCACTGGATGGAAAGCCTCGACTACCGGCATCACCGCATCCACCTCAACAGCAAGACGGCGTCGCCGGAGCCGAATGGCAGCCTGAAGCTGATCGTCGCCCATGCCGACCCGGGGCATCGGAACTGGATCGAGACCGCCGGCCACGGCCACGGCACCATGTGCTTCCGCTGGGTGCGCCCGGCCGGGGGCGATCCGCCGACCCCGGCGACCCGGGTGGTGCCCCTCGACGCCCTCCGTGCCGAGCACGACGACGCCGCCGCTGGCGGCCGGGGAAGCTGACCGGCGATGGGCCAGGTCCGGGAGACCTCTCGGGACTATCGCCACCCCCATCGACCGCCGCCGGTGCGCTGGGTCAACGCCGCGGGGGAGAGGCTGTGGGCGGTCGGGCTCCTTCCCCGGCCGCGCTTCGATCCGGACGAGCTCATCCGCCGCGCGGTCCGCGCCGAGGGTCGTTCGGACCTCGGCGCGGAGGATTACCGAGAGCCCCTAGACCGGCTCTGCCGCGCTCTCGAGACGGAGGCCCGGCTCACGCCGGCCGGGGCCCTCATCGCTCGGAAGCGGGTGGTCGATGCCCTGCGGAATCGGCTGCGGGTCGAGGCGGCGGCGCGGGCCCATCCCGCCGTCGTCGCCCGGCCCATGGCTCCCCCGGTCTTGATCGTCGGCCTCCAGCGGACGGGCACGACCTTCCTGCAGCGGTTGCTGGGCGCGGACCCCCGGCTGCGCCCCCTTCGTTCCTGGGAGGCCCTGGCGGCGGTGCCGGGAAGGCGGGGTCCTCCCGGCGGAGAGGACCCACGGCGGGCCGCGGCGCGGCAGGCGGAGCGAGGCTTGCGCTATCTGGCTCCGGACTTCTTCGCCGTGCATCCCGTCGACGCCGACGGGCCCGAAGAAGAGGTGCTCTTGATGGACCCGTCGTTTCGAACGCCGGTGCCGGAGGCGACCTTTCGGGTGCCGTCCTTTCGACGTTGGCTCGAGGACGACGGGACCGACCTCGGGCCGGGCTACG
Source organism: Polyangiaceae bacterium LLY-WYZ-14_1 (assembly GCA_031800515.1). Lineage (GTDB taxonomy): Bacteria > Myxococcota_A > Polyangia > Polyangiales > DAPKRP01 > DAPKRP01. The sequence continues at coordinate 1,857 of DAPKRP010000942.1, forward strand.
ACTACCTGCGGAAGAGCCTGGCCCTCTTGTCCGCGGACGGCGGCGAGGCGGCCGTCCCGGACCCCCGCCCCTGGCTGCTCAAGAGCCCCGCCCACCTCGAATACCTCGACCTCGTCCTCGCCACCTTCCCGGGCGTCCGCATCCTCCACACGCATCGAGATCCCCTCGAGACGGTCGCCAGCTTTTGCAGCATGGTCGCCCACGGTCGGGGCATCTTCAGCGACCAGGTCGACCCGGAGGAGGTGGGCGCCGAGTGGCTGGGGAAGACGGCCCGCCTCGTCCGCCGCGCCCTCGACACCCGGGATCGGGTCGGCGACGCCGCCTTTCTGGACGTCGGCTACCGGGAGCTCGTCGCCGACCCGATGGGGACCCTGGACCGGATCTATCGCTTCCTCGATCTGGATCTCCCAGGGGACGTTCGGGCCCAGCTCGAAGCCCGCCGCAGAGCCTCGCCCCAGCACCGCTTCGGCAAGCACGTCTACGCCTTGTCCGACTTCGGCCTCCGCCGGGACGACGTGCGGGAAGCCTTCCAGGCCTACCGGGCGCGCTTCGGCATGACCGCCTGACCCCGGGCCCAGGGCCGCTGATCGTCTCCGAGGGCACCGTGACCATCCGGTGCCGGGGGCCATCGCATGCCCCCCTCGGGGGTAACGCGACGGGCTTCGGCGTCTATATGGCGGATATGTCCCGCCTGGAAGCGCTCCGTCAGCACAGCACCGTGGTCGCCGATACCGGCGAGATCACGGCGATCAAAAAGTATCAACCCCGAGACGCGACCACCAATCCCTCGCTGCTCCTCAAGGCCTCCCAGATGGACGAATACCGGGAGCTCGTCGACCGGGCGATCCAGGACGCCAAGAAGGACGCCGCCTCGGACGACCGGGCTCGCACCGAGGCGCTGATGGACCGTCTCTTCGTGAGCTTCGGGACCGAAATCCTGAAGATCATCCCCGGGCGCGTCTCCACCGAGGTCGATGCCCAGCTGTCCTTCGACGTCGAGGGCAGCATCGCCAAGGCGAAGCGGTTCATCCAGCTCTACGAGGACGCCGGGGTCGACCGGGAGCGCATCTTGATCAAGCTCGCCAGCACCTGGGAGGGGGCCCGGGCGGCGGAGCGGCTCGAACGGGAAGGCATCCACTGCAATCTGACCTTGTTGTTCTCCTTCGCCCAGGCGGTCGCCTGCGCCGAGGCCGGGGTCACTCTGATCAGCCCCTTCGTCGGCCGCATCTACGACTGGCACAAGAAGAACGAGGGGGTCGATGACATCCCCATCGACCGGGATCCGGGGGTCGCCTCGGTCACCAAGATCTACAACTACTTCAAGAAGTTCGGCTACGAGACCGAGGTGATGGGGGCGAGCTTCCGCAAGGCGGACCAGGTGACGATGCTGGCGGGCTGTGACCTGCTGACCATCAGCCCCAAGCTGCTCGAAGAGCTCTCCACGAGCGAGGGGGACGTCCCGCCGCGGCTCACCCCGGAAGGCGCCCAGAAGTCCGACGACGAGAAGATCTCCCTGGACGAACAGGGCTTCCGCTGGCTCCACACCCAGGACCCGATGGCCGTCGACAAGCTCGCCGAGGGCATTCGGAAGTTCAACGAAGACGCCCGGGAGCTCGAAGGCTACCTGGCCACCCTGGTCGGCTGACGCGGCGGCGGCGCCCTTCCCACTTCAGGGTATCGCGGGGGTCAGCCCCGAAGCGCCTTGTAGTGGTTGATGAGGCCGTTCGTGCTGGGGTCGTGGGAGGTCGCCGGGGTGTCGCCCTCGAGCTCCGGGAGGATGGCCTTGGCGAGCTGCTTGCCCAGCTCGACGCCCCACTGGTCGTAGCTGTTGATGTTGAAGATCGCCCCCATGGTAAAGATCTTGTGCTCGTACATGGCCACGAGCGCCCCGAGCATCCAGGGGGTGAGCTTCCGGTAGAGGAGGCTCGTGGTCGGTCGGTTCCCGGGGAAGATCTTGTGGGGGAGCAGCGCCTCGAGCTCCTGGCCGGAACGGCCGGAGCGTTCGAGCTCCGCCCGGGCCTCGTCCTCCGTCTTGCCCCGCATCAGCGCTTCGGTCTGGGCGAAGAAGTTCGACAGTAGGATCTCGTGGTGCGGCCCGACGGGGTTGTGGGTCTCCGCCGCCGCCAGGAAATCCGCCGGGACGAGCTTCGTCCCCTGGTGGATCAGCTGATAGAAGGCGTGCTGCCCGTTGGTCCCGGGCTCCCCCCACACCACGGGCCCGGTCTGGATGTCGACCTCCCGTCCCTCCCGGTCGACCCGCTTGCCGTTGCTCTCCATGTCCCCCTGCTGGAAGTAGGCCGGGAACCGGTGGAGGTACTGGTCGTAGGGCAGGATCGCGTGGGTCTCCGCCCCCCAGAAGGAACCGTACCAAACGCCCAAGAGCCCCAGGGTCACGGGGATGTTCTGCTCCAAGGGCGCGGTGCGGAAATGCTCGTCCATCGCGTGGGCGCCGGCCAGGAGCGACTGAAAACGGTCGAAACCGATAGCCAGCGCGATGGGCAGTCCGATGGAGGACCACAGGGAATAACGCCCCCCTACCCAATCCCAGAAGATGAACATGTTCTCCGGGTCGATGCCGAACTTCTCGACCTCCTCCCGGTTGGTGGACAGGGCGACGAAATGCTTGGCGACGTGCGTCGCGTCTCCCGCCTGGTCCAAGAACCACTGCCGAGCCGTCCGGGCGTTGGTCAGGGTTTCCTGGGTGGTGAAGGTCTTCGACGCCACCGTGAACAGGGTCGTCGCCGGGTCGAGCCTCTTGAGCACCTCGGACAGCTGGGACCCGTCGACGTTCGAGACGAAGTGGACGTCGAGCTGCTCCGGGCTCCAGTAGGGCCGGAGCGCTTCCGTCACCATCACCGGCCCCAGGTCCGAACCGCCGATCCCGATGTTGACCACGTCCGTGATGCGGTGTCCGAGATACCCGGTCCAGGTGCCTCCCCGGACCGCATCGCAGAAGCGCTCCATGTGGGCCAGGGCTCGGCGCACGTCGGGCATGACGTCTCGACCGTCGACGGTGATGGGTCGATCCGAGAGGTTCCGAAGCGCCACGTGGAGAACCGCCCGTCCCTCCGTGACGTTGATCTTCTCTCCGGCGAACATCGCGTCTCGCAGCCCTTCGACGTCCGCCTCCCGGGCGAGCTGCCGGAGCAGGTCCATCGTCTCGGCGGTGACCCGGTTCTTGGAATAGTCGACGAGCAGGTCGTCGAAGCGCAGGGTGAAGCGGTCGAAGCGCTCCGGGTCGTCGGCGAAGAGCTGGCGCATGTGCACGTCGTCCATCGCCCGGCGGTGGGCTTCGAGCTTCCCCCAGCTCGGATGGCGACGGGGGCTCGAGGCGCTCCCGGTGTCGGTCGGGGTCGATGCGGACGCGGCGGCGGTCATGGGAGGCTCCTACCACGGGGGCGGCGCCCCCGGGACGACCCGAGCTTCCCAGGATCGTGCGCCAGCCAGGTGTCAGCCCCGCAGCGCCGCCGAGGAAGTGAGCTGAAAGGGACGGACCAAAGGCCCAGTCCCTCCGTGCACGTCCACGTCCACGTCCACGTGCACGTGCACGTGCACGGAGGCACCCGGGGTAAGCGTCCAGGGAACCGCTCCACCATGGGAAACACCCTGGGAGCCGAGAGCTAGTGTGGGGCAGGTTCCAGGCCGTCTCGGCTCGGCCCAAATAACCACGGTCATCGATTGGGGCCGTATCTCGCTAGCCGAGAATCCGAGGGGGTCACCAGGACCTAACTGTGTCATCCATGTAAAATCGCCTGCATGTCTCCGCTACGACCCCTGGGACGGCGAACGCGTAACGCAACGATTTCAAGGCGATAGCCCCCCCCTTCCAGATAGGGACAATTGCGGCACTCGGTCGGATTGTTCCATCCATACACACCATGCACCTCGGAAAAGGGGGACCGATGAAGGGGATGAAGATCAGGGCTGGTGGGGGAACGGGGCATGAGCGGCAGAAACGCACCGACCCGGTGTTTCGCTCCCCCCGGGGGCGGCGTCGGATTCTGTGGCTGACCGGGGGTGTCGC
>DAPKRP010000943.1:0-3519 GCA_031800515.1 Polyangiaceae bacterium LLY-WYZ-14_1
GGTCGAAGCGGGGGCCTTCGCCCGGGCGGGCGGAGCGGCGCTGGCGACCGAGGCGGAAGCGGCGGGCGGGTCACCACGGGCACCGGGACCTCCGGCGGCGGCGGCGGAGGCAGCGCCGCCAGCGGGGGCGGCTCTCGGGGCCGCGGCGGGACCGGGAGCACGGGCGGGGACGACTCCGGCGGGGCCAACGGCGACGCCTCCGGCAGCGGGGGGGGCGTCGACGCCGCCGAGGACGGCGACGGTGCAGGCGGCGATCCCGGGGGAGAGGCGGCCGGCGACTCGGCCCCGATCGAACGGGACCTCGAGCTCGACATGTACGCGGCCCGGGTTCGGTACGTCGTCCGCCGCTACTACGCCGCCCGCGCCCGAAGCTGTTTCGAGGCGGCGAGCCGGAACGACCCCGACGTCCACGGAACCGTCGTGGTGCGATTCACCATCACCGACTCCGGCGAGGTCAGTGCGGCACGGGTCACCCGCAACGACACCGGCAGCGACCGACTGGCCGCCTGCGTCGCGACCCGGGTTCGGGAATGGCGGCTCCCCACCCCACCGGGGGGCAGCCTCGAGCTCGAGATGCCCTTCTCCGCCTGATCAGGACCATGGCCGCCGGAGACGAGCTTCTCATCGTAGACGGGACCGATGCGCATCGGGAGGGGATGCGGAGCCTGTTCGAAGGGGACGGCTACGTCTGCGCTGCGGTGGCCGATCTCTCGGAGGCTCGGCAGCGTCTGGAGCAGAAGTTCTATCCCGCGGCCCTGGTCGACCTCGACGTCGAACGACTGGGGGCCGGGCTCGACCTCGCTCGCTTCATTCGGGACCGGTCGCCGAACACGGCGGTGGTCATGCTGGCGGGCCGCCGCAGCTTCGAGGCGGCGGTGGAAGCGATGCGTCTCGGTGCCTTGGACCTGGTGGTGAAACAACCCGACCAGGTTCCGCACCTGCGTCGGGTGGTCGGGATCGCCTGCGATCGCTACCGGGCCCGGGAAGGCGGCGGCCTGGCCGGGGCCAGCGGCGACGACCTCTGGGAAGACGTCCGAGGGGTCCTCGACGAGGCGTTCCGGGTACAGCTCGCCCTGGCCCGCCGGGTCTACGCGGACGCCTCCGTCGGCAGCGGCATCCAGTTCACCCCTCGCATCCTGGTCGTCGACGGGAATCACGCCTTTCTCGCGCAGGTGCAGGGCCGTCTCGGCGACGGTCACGATTGGGAGATCGGGGCCGTGGTGAACGGCGGGGCCGCCCTCGACCAGACCAGCCAGGCGCGCTTCGACCTGGTGGTCTGCCGCGACGAGCTCGACGACCTGCGGGGCAGCCTGGTCCTCAAATCCGTCCAGTCCGCCAGCGCCGACACCTTCGGCTTGCTCTACACCGAGCCCGGCCCGGAAGGGCATCTGGACCTCTACCGGGAGGGACGGGTCGAAGAGACGGAGCGCCCGTTCCGGGATGCCGACCACCTGGTGCAGAAGATCGAGCAGGTCGTCGAGCTGATGGGCGCGACGGAGCGGGACCGCCGGGTCCTCCAGGCCTTTCGCCGGGACCACCAGGACTATCTGCGCCGCTTTGCGACCCTGAAGGCGCGGATCGACCGCCTCGTCGACTGAGCCGCCCGCCCCCTCCCGGCGCGGTCCGGCGTCGCGGGCGTTGGGCGGCTCCGCGACCCGGTCACGCCGCGTCCCGGTCCGGCTACCGCCGGATGGTGATCTCCCGGTCGACGGGGACGTCTTCGAGGACCCGGCGGGTGCCATCCGGCCAGACCACCTCGACCTGCACCGGCGCGGCGGTGGCGATGCCGACGTGCAGGCGAGGATCGTCGTTCCCCCCGTAGCCTTCCCCGAGCTTCTTCACCCGGAGGTGTCGCCGGGGCAGGTCTCCGGGGCGAAGCCCTGGGGCGGTCACCCGCACGCGCGCCAGGGCGGCCTCCCGGTTCGCCCCCTCTCCGACCAGCCGGATACGCAGCCAGTGGCCATCCGTCGGCGCCACGCTTTTCAGGATGGACGGCGGCCCTTCGACGTTGCCGAGGATGATCTCCGGACGCCCGTCGTCGTCGAGGTCGGCGACGTTCAGGCTGCGGCTGTCCGTCGGTTGGGCCAGGCCGTCGCCGGGGACGGGGTCGATGGCGACCATCCGACCCGTCCCGTCGTTGTCGAAGAGGTTGGTCGGCTGGGCTTCCGGTCCCCAGTAGCCGCGCCCCTCGAAGTGCTCCTCCCGGTAGTAATGCCCCGTCGCCTCGAGGAGGTCCAAGTCGCCGTCGAGGTCGTGGTCGACGAAGGCGGGGGCCCAGCGGAAGGTGTCCTCCCGGTCGAGCATCCCGACGAAGGGCGCCTGGTCTTCGAAGAAGTCCCGCTGGCCCCGGGAGATGTGGAGGGCCGACGGGTAGCCTTCGAAATTGGTCCGGGCATGGTCGAGGATCCCGTCTCCGTCGACGTCTCCCGAGGCCCAGCCCATGGTGTCCATGCCGCCGCCGCGATAGTCGACATGGAGGCCCATCCGTCCACCGACCTCCTGGAAGCGGCCCCCATCCCCGGTCCGGGTGAACACCTGGTCGGCGTCCCAGAAGTCGTTGCCGATGAAGATGTCGGCCACCCCGTCGAGGTCGAAGTCGGCGATCCCCACCGCCAGGCTCGCCTTCTCGAGAAAGTAGTCCCGCAGCCCGCCGGGGCAGCCGGGAAAGCCTTCAGGCAGGCCGAACACGGCGCACTCGGGCACGACGACCTCCCCGTCGACCAGCCGCGTCTGCCGAGCGCGATGCTCGAAGTCGACCAGGCGGCCGTCGTCTTCCTGGATGAGGAGCAGGTTGGTGACGCGCTCGTAGACCGGCGGGTCGAAGCGGCAGGGCACCCCGCCGTAGCAGGTGTCCCGGCCGAGGCCTTCCGGGTCCCAGTCGACGTAGCCGACGATGGCGACGTCGAGGTCCGAATCCCCGTCGACGTCCCCGGCGGCGGCGGCGGTGTAGAGGGCATTCCCGTGGGGGTCGGTCTCGAGCCGCGCTGCCGTGACGTCGACGAAGCGGTCCCCGCGATGCTCGAAGAGCTGCACGGTGCCCTGCCCGAAGGCGAAGAGGTCCTGGTCGCCGTCCCCTTCGAGGTCGAGGGCCAGGCAGCCGAGGGCGTCGCCGACGGCGCCTTCGAGGCCCCAGGCCCTGGTCCGGTCCCGATAGTCGCCGAGGGCAGCTCCCACGTACAGGAGGGATCCTCCATCGTCCGTGGGTCGGGTGAAGAACAGGTCGAGCGGCGGACGGTCGTCGACATCGATGACGCAGACCCCGGCGCCGACCAGGGGCATCCCATCTTCCGGGTCCCGGCGCCGTTGGTGGTGGATGCCCCATTCCCGGGTCACGTCGACGAAGCGAACGCCCGGGGGGTAGGGGCGGGGCTGGACCCGGATGGGCGCGCCGGCGGGATGACCTGCGGGGACCCCCGGGGTCGCCGCGGACGCGGCGGGGCCGCCGACCCCGGTCGCGTCGTCGTCATCGTCGTCGCCGGCGCCCCCGCCGGGGCCTACCGGCGGCGGGCTGGCGTCGGT
>DAPKRP010000944.1:0-11909 GCA_031800515.1 Polyangiaceae bacterium LLY-WYZ-14_1
GGCCTTTGCGACCAACTCTTTACCCGTTCCGCTCTCGCCGGTGATGAGGATGGAGGTGTCGGTGGTGGCGACCCGACGTACGAGGTCGAAGAGCCGGTCCATGGTGCGGCTGGACCCGACCAGCGCGCCGAGCCCCGCAGAACCGGCCCCTGAAGCCCCCGCCTGGTCCATCTGCTCCCGAAGCCGGCGGAGCTCGACGGATAGACGGCGCTCCCGGGCTGCCCGGGCCACCGTGTGGGCAAGGAGCTCCCGGTCGACGGGCTTGGTGAGGAAGTCGTAGGCGCCGGACCGGAGGGCACCCGTCGCGGCTTCCACGCTCCCGTGACCCGTCACCACGATGACCGGAAGGTCGGGCACCAGGTCGGGCACGCGCCGGCAGAGCTCGAGCCCGTTCAGTCCTTCCATCTGAAGGTCGGCGACCACGAGGTCGAGACCGGGGTCGCGGGCGATCCGGTCGAGGGCGGCGGAGGCCCGGGTCTCGACCACCGTCTCGGCTCCGATCCGTTCCAGCCATCGTCCGAGGAGCTCCGCCGCGTCCGGGTCGTCGTCGACCACCAGGGCCCGAACCGCCGGGGTGTTTGGGAGAGCCGGGGTCCAGGATTGCCGTTCCCCGTGGTCGTCGACGGTGTCGGGAATGGGGGCGCCCAGGGCGGCCCCCGCATCGTCGTCGGTCGGCTTCGACGCCCGGGTCGGGGGCCCAGTGGGCGAGAGCACTTCCGGGGTGCCGCCGCTCATCGGACGTCCGCCGGGCTGGAACCTTGTCCGGCCTCGAGGGGGTGCTCGTGATGAAACTGACCTTCCGGAAGCTTCTTGTCTCGGCGCAGATACAAGAAGCGGAGGAAGAGGAACACCGACATGGGAAACGCGATCGCCGCGCCGAGGCCGGCGAAGAACAAAGAGGCCCGGGCACGGTCCGTCACCTGGACCATATACGCGGCGCGTTCCGTGACCGGCATGGTGAGCTCTTCCGCATTGGCCATCATCATGTCCACCGCGTACGCCCCCTGACCCACGGCGAACAAGAGCAAAATCGCGAAGAGGCCCGCGACGCCATAAGCGCCGGCGACATTCCCCTCATCGCTCTGAAAGGATCGGCGGATCCCCACCAGACCGCCCCCGACGACCACCGCGGCGAAGGCCAGGACGAACCAGCTGGCGATCGTTGGCGTGCCGGGCAGAAAATAAAGCGCGTCCTGCATGTGGCAGGATGGTGCACCGGCCATGCCACGAGAATTCGTTGGTTTTTCCGGAGACGAGGCGCGGATATCGGGGCATGACGCCACGACGTGACCACGTGACACGCACGGCCTGACACAGCGCCGCCGTCGTACCTTGCTTCCCCTGGTGCTGGCACGGCGGCTGCACGCTCCGAGGTCGCATGGCGGGAGAAGCGACCCCCGCCGAAAGGAGATTCATGACGGAGTTCACGACCCACGTCGGTATGAAGGAACAAGATCGGGAGCGGTTGGTCACCACCCTGAACACCACGCTAGCGACCACCCTGGACCTGATGCTCCAGGTGAAGCAGGCCCACTGGAACATCCGGGGCCCGTGGTTCTTTGCGCGCCATGAGCTCTTCGATGAGCTCGCCAAGCAGCTGCGAAAGCTCGGCGACGACATCGCCGAGCGCGCCAGCACCCTCGGCGGTTACGCCAACGGTACTGTGCGGCTCTCGGCGGAACACTCGGAGCTCCCGGAGTACGACCTGAAGGCGGTCGACGGTGAGCAGCACCTCCGTCAGCTGACGGAGCGCTACGGGACCTACACCAAGCTGCTGCGAACCGGCATCAGCCGATCCCAGGAGAGCAACGACCCGGCGACGGAGGACCTGCTGACCGAGGCGTTGCGCAAGACCGAGCTGGACCTCTGGTTCCTGGAGAGCCACCTCAAGCGGGCGTGAGCGGGCAGGGGGCTGGACCCCTCGGGGTCCCTTTTCCCCGCCAGGCGCGCACCCTTGCTTCGAGGCTCAGGTCAGGCGTTCCACCGGGTAGAACACCTCGGAGAAGAACCGCTCGCTCCAGTCGGCGCCAAACAGCGTCCGCTTCATCGGCTTCGACGGTCCCGCGTCCCGACAGGTTCGCAAAATGCGCCGGAGGGCCAAGCGGGCTTCGTCAGCCTCCTGGTGAGGTCGGTCCTGCCAGACGCCCTCCCGGGCTAGGCCATCGACGTGGCGCGCCACCTCGACCATGGCCTCCAGCCCCGAGCTGGCGGCGCTCGGATCGTTCGGACGCGTCCAGATCGCCCATGGGGCGATGACCGCCTCGGCCCACTCGGGCCGGGGCGCTGGCGTGCCGAGCTCGGGTCGCCGGCGATGAAGCGCGTCGTGCCAGACCTGCGCATCCCGGGCCGACAGGCCCTCCCGGGGGCACTCCGGCAGCAGCGGAGCGATTTCGAGCACCACGACGAAGAGGCGCCCCCGGAGGATGACCGTCTCCGCCTGCAGGATGGGCGCCGGGCGCTCTGGCCGGGGAAAGGCGCCCAGGCTTAGAATATGATTTCCCCGATTATTCCATATTTCGCTTGCGCGGAGCCATGCGTAGTCTCGGGACTGCCAGACCGAGGTGCGGTGGTAGGTCGCGACGCCCCCCCGGGCGGCCTCGGTGGTCGCGAGCTCTACGGGGATCTGGACCGGTTCGGTACCCGCGAGCCCGGATAGAAGGGCAAACGCCTGGTCCCCGCGCCGCCGCCATTCGGTAAGGGGGTCGTTCCTGGTCTCTTCCTGTTCTGAGCTCACGCACCATGCTACGGACGGCCTCAGGGGTCATGAGGGGACTCACTTGGGGTTGCCCACCGACTCCAGCACCAGTCCCAGCCGTCCCGCCCCGAGGCCAAAAGCCGCCCCGGTGATGGACTCGGCGGCGTCCTGGAACGAAAAGCCCGCCGCCCCGGCCAGCTCGACGAGCTCCCGCACGGTGTAAATCCGGATCGACGTTCGGCGCTCGACCTCAGGCTCCCCGGCCGGCTGAAAGATCCAGGTCGTCTCGACGCGGCTCGTCAGGTGGTTCCAATGCCGCTCTTCGAGCACGCGCATCCGAGCTGCGCCCTCTCCCAGGCTGTGCCAGTCGCGCGGCTCGAAGGCGGGAAGCAGGGTCTCGGCGACGTGGACGTCCACGAGGAACCTGCCTCCCCGCCGGAGCGCCTGCCGCACCCGTCGAAAAAAGGCGAGGTCGTCGGCCTCGGAGCCGTAGCCGATGCTGCCGAAAAAACAGAGGGCCGCATCGAAGGGTCCGTCCTCCCGGGGAAGAACCTCGGTCATCTCCGCCACTTCGAAACGCACCGCCTTCCCGAGCCCCCGGGCCTCCGCCTCTCGACGGCCGATCTCGAGAGCGGCGGGGTTCCGGTCGACGGCCATCACCCGATGACCGTGGCTGGCCAGAACGAGGGCGTGGCGGCCGACCCCGCAGGGGACGTCCAGCACCGCCGCCGCCCCGCCGGCGATGCCCAAGGCCTTTTCGATGTAGGCCACCTCGTCGGAATCCGCGATGGGCTCGGCGCGCTGCACGTCGAGGTAGGGGCCAGCGAAGAAGCCCTCCGCCCAGTCCGAGGACGGCCTCGAGGCCTCGGCGCCGCCCGCTACAGCGTCGCCGGCCGTGGGGGCACCAGGCGTCGTTCGGGGTCCTCGGGAGGGTCGGGTCACCGTCGCCAGGATAGAGCCCCGGAACGACGACTTCGAGCTCGGCCACCCGCGGGGAGGACCCGGTTCCGAAGGTCCGTGTTAAGAGGGGGCGAGGACGGCGTCAGCGATGCAGGTGCAGGAAACACTTCGGAAGACCGACGAGACCAGCCGGGGCGGCGCGGCCGAGGGCTCCACCCCGAATCCCCCCGACCGGGGGACGGACGAGCTGGTGCTGGACTTCGGCGGCGCCATCGGGAACGGCGCGCTCGTCCTGTCCCTGCCCGTGTTGACCGCCTACTTCTTCTTCTGCTGGCGCTTCAACGACGGGGCGCTCTGGCCCGGGGGCGGGGCGGATTGGTCCGGTTGGCTCTACGCGCTGGTCCCGACCCCCGAGGCCGCCGTCTTCTACGCCGGTTGGTTTCTCTTCCAGGCCGCGCTGCAGCAGTTCCTTCCCGGTCGTGAGGTCGAAGGAACCGAGCTCCCCGGCGGCGGCCGCCTGTCCTATCGCATGAACGGCCTGGCCAGCTTCCTGGTGACCGCCGCGCTGGCGATAGGCCTCCACCTGAGCGGCATCTTCGACCTGCGCTTTCTCCACGACGAGTTCGGGGCCCTGATCACGGTCACGACCCTCTGGTCCTTCCTGTTCTCCGCCTGGCTCTATCGTTTCGGGAAGGCCACGGATCCCCGCCATCTCAGCGGGCAGCCGGTCCGGGACTTCTTCATGGGGACCGGCCACAACCCAAGGCTGGGCGGCTTCGACTTGAAGCTGTTCTGCGAGGCCCGCCCGGGGCTGATGCTGTGGATGCTGATCAACGTCGGATTCGCGTCGGTTCAGTACGACCGGTATGGCTTCGTCTCCACGTCCATGACCCTGGTCCTCATCCTTCAGCTCTCCTACGTTGCGGACTACTTCTTCAACGAGCCGGCCATCTTGACGACGATGGACATCAAGCATGAAAACTTCGGATTCATGCTCGTGTTCGGAGACCTGGTCTGGGTACCGTTCACCTATTGTCTTCAGGCGGCCTACCTGGTCGATCACGTTCACGACCTGCCCTGGTGGGCCGCGGTCCTGATCGTCGCCTTGAATTTCATCGGGCTCGCCATCTTCCGGACGGTCAATCGTCAAAAAGACCGCTTCCGCAGGGATCCCGAAGGGGCGAAGATCTGGGGCAAGAAGGCGGAGTACATCGAAACGAAGCAAGGCAGCCGGCTGCTTTTGAGCGGCTTCTGGGGATGGTCGCGTCACTTCAACTACGTGGGCGATCTGCTGATGGCGCTGAGCTGGTCGCTGCCCTGCGGATTCGGCTCGCTGCTCCCCTACTTCTATCCGGCCTACTTCGCCGCGCTGCTCGTCCATCGGGAACGCCGGGACCACATCTTTTGCAAGCGCAAGTATGGGGCGGACTGGGATCGCTATTGCGACCGGGTTCGCTGGCGCATCCTACCCTTCGTCTATTGAGGACATCCGCCGGCGGAATCCCGATTCCCGACCGGTCGGTGGGGCGACCCGCCCCGCTGGCTGCGCCCACGCGCCCGTTTCCGTGTGTTCCCTCAACTGTCGCGAGACCGAACGGTCGTATGCGGGCTCCGGCGTGTGGTGCGAGCGGAGCGCGCCCTTAGATTGCCGCCTCCATGACCTTGCAGAGCCGTATCTACGCAAGGCCTCCACACCTGCTGACCTGGGCGACGGGCCCGGTCGACGACGACGCGCTCCGCCGTCACTTCGAGCATGTGGCGGCGATGCCGGACCTTCCCCCCGATGGCCGAGAGCTGACCGACCTCCGCGGCGCGAACCTGCGGGGGGTCACCGCCGAGGGCATCCGGAGCCTGGCGGAGCGCGCCCGCGGCGCCACAGCACGGCCGAGCCGCCTTCGCCGGGTGGCGATCTTGGTCGACTCGGATCTGGCCTACGGCCTCGGGCGCATGTACGAGGCCTACTGCCTTCCTGGGACGGTCCTGGTGGCCGTGTTCCGGCGGGAAGACGAGGCCCGACGGTGGCTCTTCCAGGACGGCGACGACGCGGGGCCACCGGGGCCCCGACCCGCGCCCCCCGGGTGAGCCGGGCGGGCGAGATGGGTCCACGGCCCGATCGGTGGTGGCCGCCTTTCGGGTCGACGGGCGCCCGCGGATTCTCGCCGAGTCTGCCTCCCGACTGGTACGTTGTTTGCGCTGACCTCCCCCCATGACGCCGCATCCAGACGCCCGGCTTCCGGAGACCCCCCTCGTCGACCCGAGCCGCCCACCGCGACCCCGGGGCCCTGCCCTCCTCGGCGCCTTCCCCGACCCTCGTCGGATGGCCCGTGGCCTCCGGGCCCTCTCGGACTTGGGCCTGCAGCCCCGCCGCATCCCACCGAGCCGGGGCGCTCGTTCCTCAGCGATGTCCGGTCGTCCCGCCTGGGTCAACGCGCTGGCCTTCGGGCTGGTGGTCGGCCTGATCCTGGGGATCGGCGCCGCCCTGGCCCAGCTCGGGCCCGATGAAGCCTCCATCGGCGCCGTCCTCGCGTCCGCCGTCCTGGGGGCGGTCGTCGTCGGCGCCCTCGCCGCCGGCCTCGCCATCCTGGTCAAGCGCCTCGAGCGCCGACCGGACACCCGGCCGATGGCCGCCATCGATCGGGAAGCCCTGGTCGTGCGGGCAGAGATCCCCGTCGGCACGAGCGAAGACGCGATCCGCCGGGCGTTCCTCGAGACCGGCGCGAACCACGTCGAGCGGCTCCCGAGCGGGGCCTTTGAAGAGCCCAGCAAGGCCCCCGGGTGACCGGCGTCGGAGGCGCGGAACGTCGACCCGCGGCCGCTGCCGGCCACGTCGTCACCCTCATCCTCGTGGGCGTCGCCGCCGCCTGGGCGCTGACCAGCTGCGGTCCCGGCACCACCGGCCGGCGCCTCGCCGGTCGCCTCCCACCCCGGCCGGCGGACTGCACCCTCGAGCTGCTGACCGGCTGGAGCGCCCGCCCCTACTTCACCCTGGGCGTGATCGAGGCCGGCGCCTTCCATCGGGGCCGGCTGCCCGGGACGCCCCCCGCCCTGCTTCGCCTGGTGCGGGAAAAAGCCTGCAAGATGGGTGGAGACGCGGTCATCATCCGGCCGAACGCGGGCGGTCGCTACGACCAGGCGACGGTGGTCGCCTTTCTCCCCCTGCCCTCGGCGCCGAAACGCTCCGCCGCCGGGGCGCCCAAGTGATCGCGGCCGTCGCGGCCTGGCTGCTGGGCCTGGCCGGGGTGGAGCCGAGCGACGAGGCCCTCCGGCGCATGATCGAGGCCCATCGCCATCGGGGCCACCACCTCACCTTCGAGTTCGGGCGGCTCAACGAGATCGGCGGGTCGAGCCGCGCCCCGGGGCTCGCACTCGGCTACGAGTTCATCGCCGACCGACGCTTCCACGGCATCTCCGGGGAGGTGCTCGGGACGCTCTACGACAACCCCTTCGTCGGCGACGAGGCCTGGTGGGTCGCCGCCGGCTTCGGGTACTGGCCGACCCGACAGCTCAAGATCTTCGTCCAGGGCGGCCCGCTCTTCGACGGGGGTGAGGCGAGATTCTACGGTCGAGGCGGTTTGGGGTGGCGCACCCACTTCTATCAGCTCGCCATCACGGGCTTCGGCACCTTGGGCTCGACGGACGAGGGGGGGATCTTCTGGACCTTCGGAGGCCGCATCCAGTTCTGAGGGTCGCTCGAAATAATGCTCCGTTCGTCGCTCCGCCCCTCAGCCTTGAACTGAACGTACGATCAGATAACATGAGGGGATGGCGTCCACGGAAACCGCCGCCGCCCAGGTGCCCCTCTTCGGCCGAGAAGACGAGCCCGCCTTCGACGCCTCCCTGACCGGGCTCATCCGCATGCCCCTCGACGGGACCGCCTGGGTCGACCACCTGCCCGGGTGGGTCGTCGCCGGCCACCAAACGCTCTTCGACGCCCTGGAAGCCGGCGTGCCCTGGCGCTCGGAGGAGCGACGGATGTACGACCGGACGGTTCCCACGCCGCGGTTGTTCGCCTTCCACGACGACGGGACCCCCGCCCCGCACCCCGCGGTGGACGCGATGGGGCAGGCCCTCTCGGCGCACTACGGCGTTCCCCTCGACCACCGGTCCTATGCCCTCTACCGGAACGGGCGGGACAGCGTCGCCTTCCACCGGGATCGGGAGCTCCGGGACCGACCGTGGTCCCTGGTCGCCATCGTCACCCTCGGGGGTCCGCGGACCTTCCGCCTCCGCCCCATCGATCCGGCCCGCCGCCGGGGCCAGGAGACGACGCGGGGGTTCCGGGTCGGCTGGGGCGACCTCCTGGTCATGGGCGGCACCTGCCAGCGGAATTGGGAGCACGGCGTGCCGAAGACGGCCGCGGCCCCGCCCCGCATGGCGGTCATGTTCCGTCACGACCTCGCCGCGATCGACCTGACCGCGGCCCGGCGGGACCGGTCCCCTGCTCCCGGGACGCCGCCGGCCCCCCAGGCCTCTCCCCAGCTCAGCCGGCGACGGCGTCCTTCTCGGCGGGTTTCTCCGCCTGGAAGCGACGCGCCATCTCTTCCTTTTCCCGCGCGGTGAGCACGCGGCCGGCCTGGGGGAACATCTCCCGCTCCTCCTCGTCGAGGTGATGGCGCATGGCCTCCGCCAGCTGCTGGAATCGCTGGACCCACCCGGGGCTGCTGCGGTCGGCCTCCGAGAGCTCGTCGAACAGTCGGTTCATCTCCCGGTGCTCTTCCACCGAATGCCCCGCCCGCTCCCGGGTGGATTCGTCCCCGAGGAGGGGCGCGTAGAGCAGCCGCTCCTCCAGGGCGGCGTGGGCCCGGGCCTCGGCTTCGAGGCGGGCGAAGAGCTCCCGCCGGCCATCGCTGTCGCCGTGGGTTTTTTCGACCAGGTCGGTCAGGGTGCGCAGCTTGTCGTGGTCTGCGCGGAGCACGTCGAAGATCGTCTCGCTCATGGGCGGCTCCTTTCGCCCGGGAAGCTCTGCATCTAGCGTGCCGTTCGCCCCAGCCCCCCCGTCCACAGCCGAGGCACACCCGAGGCAGGCCGCCGGTCAGACCCGCCGGCGGGCGAGGAGCAGCCCCTCCCGGAGGGGCACGGCAGCGGCGTCGAAGTCCGGGTCGGCGGCCAACGTGCGATTGAGCTCGTCGACGGCCTGACGGGCCGGGTGCTCCCGGTCGTCGATCCACCAGTCCCCGGCGCCGAGGACGTTGTCCGCGATCAAGAGCCCCCCCGGGGCGATGAGCTCTCGACCCAGCCGAAAGTAGGCCGGGTACTCCGTCTTCACCGCGTCGAGGAACAGCACGTCGACGGAGCCGGGAGCCAGCTCGTTCCGGAGCGAGGCCAGCACGTCGAGCCCGGCGCCCCGGCGCACCTCGGTCCGATCCCCGACCCCCGCCAGGTCGAGCTGGCGCTCCGCGAAGGCCGCATGCCCGGGGTCGAGCTCGATGGTGATGAGCCGGCCTTCCGGGCGAAGCCCCCGGGCGAGCCAGATCGCCGAGTAGCCCGCCAGGGTGCCCACTTCCACCGCGAGGCGCCCCTGGGTCATCCCGGTCAGCAGGTGCAAGAGCCTCCCGACGTCCGCCGAGACGGCGATGTCCGGAAGACCCGCCTCGACCGCCTCGCCCATCAAACCCGCGAGCTGCCGGTCTTCCCGCCCGAAGGTCTCCTTCAGGTAGGTGCTGGTGGCTCGCCATCGCTCCGGGGTCATCTCCATGGGCTCGGCCTACCACGCGCCGGCGGCCCCGGAGCCTTTCCCTCACCAGGTCCGTGCATAACTACGGAACCGGGCCCCGAACGGTGGGGGCCCGAGGAGGGAACGACATGGGATTGCTCGACGACAAGGTCGCCATCGTCACCGGTGCGGGCGCGGGGATCGGACAGGCCGCCGCGATCACCCTCGCCCAGGAGGGCGCCCGGGTGATGGCCGTGGACATCGACGCCGGTGGCTGCGAAGAGACGGTCTCCGCGATCCGCCGGGCGGGGGGGGACGCGCAGATGCATCCGACGGACGTCGCCGACCCGGCCGCGGTGGAGGCGATGGTGGACGCCACCCTGCGGGCCTACGGCGCCCTCCACTGTGCCTACAACAACGCGGGCATCGAAGGGCGGCTCGCTCCCCTGGGGGAGCAGTCCGTCGACGAGTTCGACCGGATCCTGCGGGTCAATCTCCGAGGCGTGTTTCTGTCCATGAGGTTCGAGATCCCGGCGATGCTCGCCGCCGAGGGAGGCGCCATCGTCAATGCCTCCTCCGTCGCCGGACTGATCGGATTCCCGGGATTGTCCGCCTACGTGGCGAGCAAACACGCGGTCATCGGGCTGACGAAGAATGCCGCCCTCGAATACGGGGAGCGCGGCATCCGCGTCAACGCCGTCTGTCCGGGGGGCATCGACACCCGGATGCTCGACAGCCTCGCCGAGCAGACGAGCGGCGGCGAGCAGACGAGCCGGGACCTCCTCGGCCCGATGCACCCCATCGGCCGCATCGGCCGCTCCGACGAGGTGGCGTCCCTCGTCGCCTGGCTGCTGAGCGATCAAGCCTCCTTCGTCACCGGCGCGGCCATCCCGGTCGATGGGGGCTTCGTCGCCCGCTGAGGCCCGATGACCGGACGGCCCCAGAAGTCCCGACGAACGCTCCCGTCTTTGCCCGCCGCCGCGGCGTTCCGCGCCGCCGCGGTGGCCTTCGGCGTCTTCGCCGGGGCGGTGCTCGCGTTTCTCTTCGTCCCCCAGTGGATCCTCGTGGAGCTCCCCTGGGGCAGCCGCGGCGCCCGGGTGGCCCTCGCCACCCTCTGGGTCGCCCTGGCCTTCGCCGGAACGCAGGCCGCCATCTGGCGCTGGTCTCCCCGTCGACGGGGGACGAGGGGCCCCGCGGCAACCACGACCGAAGGGGTGGACCCGGGATGAGAGCGTGTGGAGGAGCACGCCACTGATGCGCCCCGTCGACCCTGGACCGACGGTGGGTCCGATCGTCCCCGGCTCGCCGGCACCCTGCCGTCGGGCCTGTCCCGTGGGGACCGACGCCGCCGCCTACGTCGCGCTCATCGCCGAGGGGCGGTGGGCGGAGGCCTACGATGTGGCCCGCGGGCCGAACCCCTTCCCATCGATCTGCGGTCGGGTGTGCGCCGCCCCCTGCGAGGACGCCTGTCGCCGCGGCATGGTCGACCAGCCCATCGCGATCCGCGCCCTCAAGCGCGTGCTCACCGAGACCCACGGTGTCGAAGCCGCCCAGGCGGGCCGCTGGCGCCGGGGCCTCCCTCCGGTCCCGGCCAGTACGGCGCCGCCGGTCGCCATCGTCGGCGCCGGGCCCGCGGGAATGGCCGCGGCCCACGACCTCCGGCTCCGGGGCCACGCGGTGACGGTCTTCGAGCGGGAGGCGCGCCCCGGGGGCATGCTCGCCTACGGCGTTCCTTCGTTCCGGCTGCCTCGGGGGATCATCGACGGGGAGCTCGACGCCATCGTCGATCTAGGGGTCACCCTGAAGACGGGGTGCGAGGTCGGTCGGGACGTCACCTTCGGCGAGCTCCTCGACGACCACGCCGCCGTCATCGTCGGCGTCGGCTGCCAGGAGGGGCGCGACCTGGCGACACCGGGGGTCGAGCTACCCGGCGTTCTGCGGGCCATCGACTTCCTGCGCCAGGTCAACGCTCCGCCCCTCGGCCAGGCGCCCCTGGCCGCTCCGGTGGTCGTGGTGGGGGGCGGGAGCGTTGCCTTCGATGCGGCGCGGAGCGCCTGGCGCATCCAGGGGGAGCAGGGGGGCCACGGCCAGACCATGCTGGACGCGGCCCGCCTGGCGATGCGCTCCCGGGAGGGCCGCCGGTCCGGCGCACCGGCGGTCACCCTGGTCGCCCCGGAGCCGCGGGAGGCGCTCAACGTTCCGCCGGAAGAGCTCGAGCAGGCGGCGCAGGAGGGGCTCTTCATCCGCGACCGCGCCGGGGTCCGGCGCATGGTCGGCGGAGACCGGGTGGAAGGCGTCGAGATCGCCCCGGTGCGGTCCCTCTACGACGAGCAGGGTGCCTTCGCCCCCCGGCTCGACGAGTCCGCGCGCGAGGTGCTCCCCGCCGGGACGGTCGTCCTCGCCGTCGGGCAGCGATCCGAGACCTCGTTCCTCTCGGGGGTGTCCGGGGTCGACCGGGCCCCCTGGGGCGGCATCCAGGCGGACCGCTGGGGGCGGACCGGCCACCCTCGGATCTTCGCCACCGGCGACGTGGCGAGCGGCCCCGGCAACCTCATCGCCGCCATCGCCTCGGGCCAGCGGACCGCCGCCGCCGTCGTCCAGGCCCTCGCCGCGGGCGACCCGGCCTCCGGCGAGGCCGGCGTCGTTCCCCGCGCGGTCCCC
>DAPKRP010000945.1:0-2925 GCA_031800515.1 Polyangiaceae bacterium LLY-WYZ-14_1
CCGAGCTCGGCCACGGGGCCCACCGCCTGAGCCTCGAGTGGAGCCGCCTCGAACCGACCCCGGGGCGCCGCGCCCACGCCGCCGTCGACCGGTACCGCGCCATCCTCGGTGCCGCGCGGGACGCCGGGTTGAAGACGATGGTGACGGTGAACCACTTCACCCTCCCCGCCTGGGCACGGCGGGGTTGGCTCGACCGCAAGCTGCCGGAGCGCTTCGCCGAGCACGCGGAGTTCGTCGCTGGGGCGTTCGGAGACCTGGTCGACCTCTGGGCCACCCTGAACGAGCCCATCGTCCTGGCGGCGAAGGCCTACGGGAGCCGCGCCTGGCCCCCGGGCATCGGTCGTCCGACCGCCCTCGCCCGGGCGCTCCGCGCCCAGATGGAGGCCCACGCAGGCGCCTACCACGTCCTCCGGGAACGAACCCCGAGCGTCCCCGTCGGTCTGGTCCTCAACCTGCCGAGCTTCGAGCCGGCTCGATCCCGGCTCATCGCCGACCGTATCGCCTCCGCGACCCAGGGATGGGTGGTCGGCGGTGCCCTGCTGAGCGCGATCCGGAACGGCCGGTGCCTGCCCCCGGTAGGGGTCGTCCCGTCCTGGATGCCCAAGCTCGTCGGCACCCTGGATTTCCTCGGCATCAACTACTACGGCCGCTACGTCGTCAAGGCGGACGGCTTCCGCCCCGGGGGGCGCCACGTGCAGGAGAACACCCGGCGGACCGAGACCACGGACTGGGGGGAGCCCTGGCCCGGGGGACTCGTCGACGAGCTCCGGGGGGCGAGCACCATGCTCGGCGGCATCCCGATGTACGTGACGGAAAACGGGATCTACGACGCCGAGGACGAGCTTCGGCCTCGCTTCGTCGTCGAGCACGTCGCCGCCGTCCACGAGGCCATCGACCAGGGCGTCGACGTCCGCGGCTACTTCCATTGGTCCCTCGTCGACAACTTCGAATGGGCGCAGGGCTGGTCCACCCCCTTCGGTCTGGTCGGCGTCGACCGGGATACCGGGGAGCGGCACCCGAAGGAGAGCGCCCGCGTCTTCGCGGCCATCGCCCGGGCGCGGGGCATCCCGGAGCCCCTGGCTCGGCGGTTCGGACTGAGTCCGGTCTCGCCGCCCCTCTCCGGCGCCGCCGTCGCCGGCATGCGGGCGACCCCCTCACCGGAAGGCGGGGCGACCCACACGACGGGCGGGGCCCCCCGCAGGGACGGGTGCTCGGCCCCGGTGGACCGGTGGCCGTCGTGAGCCCGATCTCGCCCCTCCACGCCGGCGGTCATCCGGACCGCTCCCCGGGATCGCCTCCCCGCGTCCTCCTGCCCTACATGGAATCCACCGGCGCAGGTCACCGGCGGGCCGCCGAGGCGGTCGAAAAGGTGCTGCGGAGGGACTTCGCCCCCATCGACACGGCGACGGTCAATCTTCTGGATTACTCGAGCGGAGCCATTCGCGACGCCTACCACGAGATGCGGGCGTCCATCATCCGCGAAGCACCCCATTTTCTGGGTCAGCTCTATGCCTGGTACGACCGACCCCGGGATCCGAAGCGGTCGATCTTCGACCGGGCGCTCCTGGCGTTCCAGCGATTCACGCACCGGGAGCTCTTGGACATCCTCAAAGGCGGATCCTTCGACGCCATCGTCAACACCCACTTCTTCGCCGCCGAGCTCTGCGCGTCCCTGCGCCGGGACGGCAAGATCCGGGCGCCCCTCTTCACCGTGACCACCGACTATCTGACCCATGGCATGTGGATCTCGAACCCGTCGGAGGGCTATTTCGTCGCCACCCGGGAGGCGGTGCACCACCTCGGCGGCTCCGGGGTCGGGGAGAAAGATATCCATCTGACGGGGATTCCCGTCGACCCGGTCTTCGCCGAAGACAAGGACATCTCCGCCTGCCGGCAGCGCTTCGGCCTGGACCCGGAGGAAGGCGCCGACCCGGTGGTCCTTCTTTCGACGGGGGGCTTCAGCGGGGAGACCACCCGGGAGATCGCCCGCGCACTGCTCGCCGTCGAGCGCCCGATCCAGATCGTCGCGGTCGCCGGCCGCAGCGACGACCGGCGGGCCGCCCTCGAACAGGCCCTGTCGGTGCCGAACGCCCACCGGCACCGGGTTCAGGTGCTCGGCTTCACGGACGCGATGGACGAGCTCGTCCGCGCCTGCGACCTCCATCTGACCAAGGCGGGGGGCTTGACCGTCGCGGAAGGACTGTCCGTCGGCCGGCCCTTCGCCATCGTCTCTCCGACCCCGGACCAGGAGGCCCAGAACTCGGACTACCTGCTGGAACAGGGGGTCGCCGTGCGGGTCCACGACGAGACCACCCTACCGTTCAAGATCGGCACCGTCGTCGGCGATCGGGAACGCCTCGGCGCGATGCGGCACCGCGCCCGGGCCATCGGTCGCCCCCGCGCGGCGGAAGACGTGGCGCGCCGGGTGCTCGAGGTCGCCGGGCGCTACTGGGGGCAGGCCGTCCGGGGCCCGGGGGCGGAAGAAGCCATCCCCGAGGAATAGGCCCTCTCCGCCGCATTGACGGGGAGCACCTAGGGGCCAAGCGCCGACCATGGGTCAGACCCTCGTCGCCAAGCTCCTCGACGCCCACCTGGTCGAAGGCGATCCGTCGTCCGCCGGCGAGGAGATCGGGATCCGGGTGGATCAGACCCTGACCCAGGACGCCACCGGGACTTTGGTCATGCTCGCCCTGGAAGCCCTCGAGCTCGACCGGGTCCATACGGAGGCCTCGGCCCAGTACGTCGACCACAACCTGCTCCAGGAAGACCACAAGAACCCCGACGACCACCTGTTTCTCGAGAGCGCGGCCCGCCGCTTCGGTCTGCACTTCAGCCGCCCGGGGAGCGGGGTGAGCCACCCGGTCCACATGGAGGAGCTCGCCCGACCCGGCGCGACCCTCCTCGGCTCGGACAGCCACACCCCAG
>DAPKRP010000946.1:0-3056 GCA_031800515.1 Polyangiaceae bacterium LLY-WYZ-14_1
CGGTCGAGCGGCGCGCTGAACCATCGGTCCGGATGGCGTTCGACGCCGTCGTGGAGCTGCGCCACGCCGACTTCCCCGCTCCTTTCCCCGCGGGGGCGACCAACCTCGGACGCCACGGCATCGCCCTCGAAGCGCCGTTCCTCCCCCAGGTCGGCTCCCACCTGGCCTGCCGCTTTCCCCTGCCGGGGCGGAACGAGCTGGTCACGGTCACGGGGGAGGTCGTCTGGACCGCCTCCCGGGACGACGAGCCAGGCCGCTTCGGGCTGCGCTTCGCCGAGCTCTCCCGGGAGGTCGAGGCGGCCCTCGAAGAGGCGTTTCCCTCGAGCCCGGCCAACGACGTCACCCCCGTCGACGCCCGCCCCGAGGACGACCCCCTGGGCCCCGAGATCGACGCCGACGAGCCCGTCCAGATCGCCCTCGAGGGGGTCGCCGACCCTCTGACCGTGCTCCCCGTCCACCAGAGCGAAGACGGTCTCGTGGTCGAGCAGCCGCTCCCCTTCCTATCCCTGGGCCGCCGTGCCGTGGTCGACGGGATCCCCCGGACCGCCATCCTCGACGCCGTCGACCTGGTCCAGGGGGGCGACTTCCCCCGGCTGGTGCTCAGCCTGGCCTGGGAGGACCGGGTCAGCGCGCCCCGCGGGTCCGCACCGACCGTCGCCGACCGAGAGCCGCCCCCGGTCGACCTGTCCCTCGCCGACCAGGACGTCCGCTTCGTATCCGACGAGGGGCGGCCGCCGGCGCGCCCTCCGGTCGCCGCCTACGCCGTCGTCGATGGTGATGCCGACGGCGATGATGACCATCTCGAAGCCGGCGGGCTCGACGGGGACGCCACCCTGCGGGACCACGGACCGCCCCCCGGCGCGGTGGTCGGCGGGCCGCCCCCGCATCGCCCACGGCTTCCCCGGGCGTTTCAGGGGGATGCGGTCCGCCAGGCCCAGTCCCCTTCCGACGCATGGGCGACCCCCGCGCCGCCGCCTTTGCGCACCCCCTCCGCCGGTCCCCGCCGGCTCGTCCGGGCCCCGATGCCGACACCTCTCGCCGGGGGCGAGCCGCCCCTCGTCGGGGTCGACGACCTGGGGGGCGGCGCGTGGCCCCCGGGGGCGCCCCTCGCACGAGGTCGGGCGCTCCTCCAGGACCTAGGCGCTCGTCTCGACCGAGGCCTGCGGGGCGTCCTGCCCGTCGTCTTTCGCTGCCACCGGGAGGTCCTGCGCTGGGCTCGCCGTCTCTACCGGACCGTGGCGGCGGCGGCGATGCGGGGCCGGGCCGGAGCCGCGCCGCGAACCCTCTCCGGGGGCTCCCTCGAGGAAGGCGCTCCCAGGAACGCGCGGCTCCGACGGCGGCCGGCCGGCCCGATTGACGCCGACCTCGACGCCCGGGCGCCGGACGGCGCGGGAGAGCTCGAGGCGAGCCAGGGGGTCGTGCGGCTCGTCCTGGTCGCCGCCGCCGCCTTCGCCGTCGCCGCCGCGGTCTTCGTCCTGTTCGGCGGCGGCGGGGACGGGGGCGCGGCCTCCTCCGAGCTGGGTGCCGACGAGGGGCTCCGCGCCGACCCGGGCAGCGGCATCGAAAGCCCCTACGCCCCGTCCCGAACGGACCTCGCCGGAGGGGACGGCGCCCTCGGGGACCCCGTCGACGCGGATGGAGCGCCGCCGCCGGAGACGGTCCCGGCGGACAGCCCCTACGCCGTCGACCTGGACGCGCTCGACGACGACGGCCACGTCCCGGGGGTCCCGGAGCCCTTCGGTGCCGAGCACGTTCCCGGTGGCCAGAGCTTTCTGCTGCGGATGAGCCAACCGGTCCGCTCCCTCGAAGGCCGCGCCGAGGACCACGGCTTCAGCGTCACCATGCGGGGCACCCTGGCGAAGGACCGGGCGGGTCCCATCGCGGCGGCTCACGACCTCGTCGACCGGGCCATGATCCTCAACCGGGGCAGCTACTCGGTGCTGACGGTGCGCTTCGTCGACGGCAAGGAGCCGCCCTACCGGGTGGTCGCCCGGAACGCCTCCATCGAGGTGATCATCGGCCGCTGACCGAGGCGGCCCTTCGCATGCCGTCCTCCGGGACGGTTCCGCAGGACCATGGGGGACCGGGAGGTCCGGGAACCCGACGCGCCGCCCACCATCATGAGCCCCGCCGTGCCACCGCGACCGCCCAGGGGGACGCCGCGGCGTCCGCCCCCGTCGCGTCTCCGTCGGCCTCCCGGGGCCGTCGGTCTCGGGGCGCTCCTCGGGGCCCAGCTCGCCGGGCACTATCTGCTGAAGACGCTGCGGGAGCCCCTGGTGCTCGCGGAGGTCGGGCCCGAGGGCAAGGCGCTCGCCACCGCCGCCCAGGTGCTCTGGCTCGTCCCCGCCCTCGCCGCCTACGACCAGCTGGCCCGGCGCCGCCGGCCGGGCGGGATCTCGGCGGCGCTGCTCGCCCTGGGGAGCCTCGGGGCGGCGCTGCTGGCCCTCGTCGCTGCTGGGGGCGGCGCCGTCGGCGTCGCGCTCCACGTGGGCCTGGGGGTCTTCGGGCTGCTCGCCGTCACCCAGACCTGGTCCCTCGCCGCCGCCATCCTTCCCGCCGGCGGCGCCGACCTGGCCCGGGTCGGGCTCGGCGGTGCCCTCGGCGCCATCCTGGGATCCCTGGCCGCCGCCGTCCTGGTGCCGCGTCTGCCCGTGCCCGTCGTGCTCGTCCTGGCCGCCGGCCTCCTCGGGCTGGTGGCGGAGGTCCATCTGCGGATCGCCCGGTGCCTGCCGTCGACGCCGGCGGCCCTCCCATCGCGGCCCCCCCCGCACGAGCTGCGGCGCGCCCACTCCGGGCGGCCCGCGGTGCACCTGGTAGCCGGGGATGCCTACCTGCGCCTCATCGCCGGCTTCACCGTGATGGCCAGCCTGGTCGGCACGCTGGGGGAGTACGTCCTCGACCGGGCCCTCGTCGCCGAGCTCGATGGCATGCGGGACCCCGCCGCCGGGGCGGCGATCGCCTCCTTCAAGGGGCGGCTCTACGGGCTGGTGAACGTCATCGCGCTCGTGCTTCAGGCGGGGCTCGCCGCCCGCCCCCTCGCCCTTCGGACGGCGCTC
>DAPKRP010000947.1:0-9329 GCA_031800515.1 Polyangiaceae bacterium LLY-WYZ-14_1
GGTCACCAGTTCGAATCTGGTAGGTGGCTCCAAGGCAAGCGCCCCGCAGACCACCGACCGGGGACGGGCGGTCCGTCTGCGCCATGGCGGCGAGGACTGCGATCCGCAGAGCGTCCTGGTCGTGGCCGTCGACCCGTTGCACGCATCAGCAGTTCGCCTTGAAGCGCGCCTGGACGTCGTCGCCCACGGCGATGGACGTGTCACCCTCGTGGAGATGCCGTTGTCGTCGTAGACGTAGACAAGGTTGCCGAGGCCGAGGCGCGTGGCAACGGACGCCGCCTCCGCCGGGATGCCCTCGAAGAGGTCGCCGTCCAAGACGATGCCGAAGACGTGACCCGAGACGGCCAGAGCCCGCGGGCCCCATCGGCGTCCCCTGATGGCCCGCGTTGGCCGCCTCGACGGCGTCGACGACGGGGAAACGGATCGTGCTGGGTTGACGCGAATGCACAGAACTGATGCCGCTTTAGTCAACCACCAAGGGGAGGATCCAGATGAAAGCTATGTTTTCCATCGAGTGGAAGGGAGCCGCTTTCGCGGCGCTGACCACTGCGGTGACTCCGCTGCACTCTGGGTGCTTTGCGTCGCACGAACCCGAAGCACCTGCTCCAGAGATGCACACTGTCGAATGTGCGTACCTGAACCCCGACGAAGAAGGCGCGCCCTGTGTTCGAGTCGGCCATAGGGTCAACGCGCCGGAGGAGATGCTCATGCCGCCGGGCTCACCACCCGACGCAAGAAACATGTACTGCATCCGCGATGAGTCGGGAACTGGGCCCCTGGTCAATTGCCGTGATCGACTGGTGAAGGGATCAGTTCCACCGGGGTATCGTGCCTGTAGTCGAAGCGAAGAACTCGTCGTCTTCAGCAACCTCTTCGCCTGCCAGGATCGCTAATGAAAACTCGCGATTCCAGTCTGGCATTAGCTCTCTAGACGACGTAGACGTGTCCTTCTCGGGGAGTATCCCGAACGTACAGGGGGTCGAGATTTTTCTCTTGCCGTCTTCGACCAATACGGTTCGATGGATGTGGACTACGTCCACGTGTCCTGTCTCCCGTAGACGTCCCACCAGCGACAGGGTGCCGAGGTGCTCTCCCAAGCTCTCGCAGTCGACGCGGGCTCAAAGCCGACCGGCCGCGCTCCCGCCTCGCCCGCGGGAACCACCTCGGCACTCGATTTGGAGGGGCCATGTGGAAGTGTGACATCACTCGCACCAGCCGGAGCTGCTTAGCTTGCGTCTGCCTTTTCGTTTCCCTCGGATGCGGCGACGGCTCCGAGGCCGTCACGCGCTCCGACGCCGGAGTCGAAGTCGGTGAGGAGCTTGATGAGTGCCTCGTCGGAGTCTGGCGTTCCGGCACCCGTGACTGTCGCTGCGATATCGAGGCCCTCCGCACCCCAGAGTGTGCGGAGAGCGACTGCCAGCGGTTGTTTCCAATCATCCTGGCACAGGATGGGTCCTACACGGAGTTCGAGATGCGCTACTCAGAGTCATCGTCAACCACATCGGTCGTCGGGGGAGCGATTTCCGCTCGGGGTAGTTGGTCGGTAAGTTCTGGCGACGGTCAGAGCCAACTCACTCGTGTTCTCCGGATGGAAACGCGGACGCGGCCAGTCTCCTGCAGTCAGGAGCGACTCGAGTGGGGCACCGTGTCCTATGGACGAGCCAGCGAGCGTGAGTCGCAGATCGCGGTGGCGCTGGACGGCAGCTCGGGCGAGCTAGTCGCGGTACCCCTTCCCTGAAGAACGACAACACGTCGGCACAAGGGACAGACGGGATGACCCTCGTTGACGCGCGGGTCGCCGGGCTACGGCGGGCGCTGGCCGATGGGGCGGACCCGAAGACCAAGGCCTGGTTCGAGGCGTATCTGAAGGGAGCGATCCCCTATCGGGGGCTCAAGACGCCGGAGGTGGCCCGGCACCTGGAATCGTGGGCGCTGGCCGAAGGGGTCTGGGAGCTGGACCACGACGCCCAGCTCGCCCACGCCGAGGCCCTCGCGAAAGGCGCCCATGCCGAGGACAAGTTCGCCGCCTTCCTGATCCTGCAGCGGCTGGTCCGGCGCCGGAGCCCGGCGGAAGGGATCCTCGCTTTCGCCGAAGGGCTATTTCGGGACGAGCTCGTGCCCGATTGGTCCACCAACGACTGGCTCTGCGTCCGTGCCCTCGGTCCCCTGCTGGCTCGGGACGGTCGGCCGGTGGCCGAGCGGCTGGCCGGCTGGCGGCAGGCCGACGGCCTCTGGCAGCGGCGGTCTTCGATCGTGCCCTTCCGGTCGGTGACGCGGGATCCGGCCTTCCACGGGGACATCGAGGCCGCGGTCGACGCCCTGGTCGCGGACCCCCGGCGGTTCATTCAAACCGGCATCGGCTGGGTACTGGCGGACCTCGCTCGTCACGCGCCGGAGCGCGCCACCCGTCTCGTCGAGCGTCACCTGGAGCGCCTCGACCGGGAGGTGATCGACCGCCACACGAAACGCCTGCCCCGCCACGCCGCCTATCGGGCGGCGAAGCGGACGCACCGCCCACCACGGCGGTAGCAACGACACGTCGGATGTGCGACCGCGCACTTTGCGAATGAGCATTCCGCGTTGGGCGAGGACCTGGGGAATGGCGAGCGCCCCGCGGGGGTTCAGCGGCCGCAGCCCTGGTCCAGGGTGACGAGGACAGATACATTAAAGTTCTGAACCGACCTCCTTGGATTTCAGCGATGCCTCGTACGCGAACTCTCATCTTGCTTTTTTTCGTGGTGATGGTTGGCTCGGCATGTTCCACCAACGCTTCGCATGAGCGTCCCGACCATCGCGTTCTGATTTAATTTCCAACGACGGAAGTAATACGCGATGTGATAGTTCTTCGCGCGGGGGCGGAGGAGAGCGTCTTTCAGGTCGCCGGCCAGGTTCTTCGCAAAGTGTCGCAAACGTCGAGGATTGGAAGCGATCCTCTTCCCCTGGGCAATCCGTTTGCCGTCCTTCCGATCAGAGGCATGCAGAACTGCGACCTTCTTGCTGTGGTCGACTTCATCGAGACGCCCAACGACACTTCATTGCGGATCCGCTCGATAGATCTCTGCCGACAACTGACGTCTGAGCGCGTTCGGGTCCCCGGCTTCGTCCTGCCCGACATCTTTGCGAGCGGTGAGTGCGGTATCGATTGTGGATTCGTATCTATCACGGAACCCAGAGTTCTGCCGGCGGAGGTTGAGCTCGGAGAGGTTGTTGTGGAGCGGCAGACGCAGGTAAGTAAGGGAGCGGCTGAGCCCCTCGCGTTGGTTGCGGGGGTAGCGGAGACCGGCGGCGATCGGCGTGTCGTCGAGCACCTGGGTCGACTCGGCGTCGCACCAGGAGAAGAAGCGCTCCGGAAGCTCGAGCTGATACGTCCATAGAGCTTCTGCCTAGTCCGGAGCGTCATTCCGTCGAGAAGCTCGGAGACCAGGTAGGTCGTGGCGTCTTCGTCCCGCCTCATGTCGAGCACCTCAACGATGTTCCGTTGCTTGAGCTTCGCAGCGGTATGGGTCTCTCGAAGAAATTGGCGTCCGATCAAGTCGTCTTCGACGAGATGAGCGTGGAGGACCTGGACCGCGACGGCGCCCTGAATCGGCTCGTGCCGCCCCCGATAGACTCTTCCCATACCCGTCGCCCGAGCAGTTTCAGAGCGCAGCCGTGCTTGATCTCTCGGTGCCGAGCCGAGATACTGAGATCGTGGGCTCTTGGGCACCGCGGCGGGACGGTGAGCCGTTCACCAAACCGTCGTCGAACGTGGGCTTCCGCCGCGAGCCGACGGCCATAGGTGCGTCACGAGAGGTACGGAGACGACGACGCGGCCTTTCAGCGGCTCGTCCGTGAAGCCCGGTCGGCAGCGTCGCTCCGGAACCCGAATGTCGTCGACATCAACGAGATGGGACGGGACCCGGACGGTACGTTACTTCTCGTTTAGGAGCTTCACGACGGTGAGGCTCTAGACTACCGTTTTCGCGTCAACGCTGCGATGCCTCCGAGCGAGGTATTGGACCTACTGCTCCCCTCGTCGATGCCCTCGATACAGCCCACGAGGCCGACGTCGTCTACCGGGATGTCAAAGCCCGCGAACATTTTCCTCAGTCGCGCGCGGCAGGGGTCACCGTATGAGACTCTCGACTTCCGGCAGCGACTTCGTCGTCGCGCCGACGTCGCAGCGAAGGACGGGAGTCCTTCCGCCCTTTTGCCCGGTACCCCGTCTTCTGGTGCAGATGTCGAACTGGCGACCACGGTCAGGGAACCCAGCCACGGGTACCAACAGTACGGGGGTCTTGCCTCCGCGTTAGCCCGTGCGGCGCATGAAGAAAGGGTCGGAGATGAAACATCTGTTGCAGAGGGGGTCGTGGAGTACAGCAGCCGTGCTGCTGTGCGCAGGTTGTTTTTCCACCATTCCGGGAGGTTCGGGCGAAGAAGATGCCGGTGTCGACGATCACGACGCCGTAGGCGACGACGACGACGACGACATGATGGTCGGCGACGACGACGACGACGAGATCCAGCTGGTCTGCGACACCGACGGCGAAGCCGACGAAGACGGCAACTTCGACTGCGTCCTCGCGCCGGAGGACGAGACGGTGGCCGAGCTGCCCTTCGACGAAGCCTCCTTCAACAACGTCGTCGTGGCTGACAGCGTGGTCCCGGTTCCGGGGGACGACGATCCGCTCTTCGTCCTGCCCGACGGGGACCCGAACGCGGAGGGCGGCACCCCGCCCGCGCCCTTCGACACCACCGCGACCTACCGCGGTGCCGACGCCCCCGGCACGGCCACCGAAGACCTGTGGTGGAACCCCTGGGCGACCTTCACCGGCGACGATGAATGCCCGGAGGGCAACACGACCGTGTCCGTCGACGCGGACATCACCTCGGACACGACCTGGACTTCGGACAACTGCTACAGCCTCGACGCCCAGGTTTTCGTCACCGGCGCCTCCGCCGAAAACCCCACCGTGCTCACCATCGAGCCCGGCACCTTCATCAGCGGCTCCGAAGGCGCCAACGCGCTCATCATCACCACCACCGGCCAGATCGGCGCCCAGGGCACCCCGGAAGAGCCGATCATCTTCACCTCCGGCAAAGACCCCGCGGACCGCGGACCGGGCGACTGGGGTGGTGTTGTGATGCTCGGCCTGGGCGAGCTCAACACGGCGGAGCCCGAGCAGAACGTCGCGGGCCTTCCCCCGAGCCTCAGCGCCGGCGGCTACGGTGGCAGCGACAACACGCACGACTGCGGCACCTTCGAGTACGTCCGCATCGAGTACGCCGGCTTCCCCTTCGGCGGGGATGCCGAGCTGAACGGTCTGACCGCGGGCGGCTGCGGCTCCGACACCACCATCAACCACGTCGAGGTCTTCTTCGGCCAGGACGACGGCATCGAGTTCTTCGGCGGTCGGGTCAGCGCCGACCACCTCATGGTGGTCAACCAGGGCGACGACGGCTACGACTTCGACCAGGGCTGGCAGGGCGGCCTGCAGTTCGTCGTCGGCTACAACACCGTCGGCGACCGGAACAACGAGTGGGACAACAACCCGAACGGTCGTCGCAACACGCCGTTCACCCGGCCGACCGTCTGGAACGGCACCTTCGTCGGTAACAACGACGGCCAGGAATGCTTCTGCCTTCGGGAAGGCGTCCAGGCGGACATCAACAACGTCATCTGCCAGGACTTCGCCGACGACCAGTGCGTCGAGGTCCAGCACCTGCATACCCTGTTCAACGTGAACGACGGGTCCCTGACCGTCAGCGACTCTCTCTTCGCGAACTGCGAGACGGCCTTCCGCTTCTCCGTCGGCGACACCTGCACGGCGGACGCGGACTGCGAGCCCTTCGACGTCACCCTCTGAGGTCGGCGACCTGACCCGACACAGCCGGTCAGATCGCCTCCTCCGGTGACTCAGGCATCGGGCCGGGGTCGTTACTCCGGGAGGCGTTGGGCGTCGAGGGGGACGCCGCCGTTCAAGCGGACCTTGACCCGGTGGCAGCCGTCCCGGGCGGTGTCGAGCATGACGGAGAAGGGCAGGAGCTCGCCGTGGTCCTCCCGGGCGACGAAGTGGAGCTCGCCGTCGGCGGCGAGTCGCAGGTCGAAGGCGCTCTCGGCGCTTCCCTGGCGGATGGTCGCGGATGGCCCCGCCTCGAGATCGATGCGAACCCCCCGATCGACGAGCAGTACGTAGCGTCCCGTGCAGGCGCCCAGGGCGTCCGGCGGAGTGGGCAGACCGGACCACCGCCAGGTGCGCTCCGGCAGGGGACGGCCATCGGCGACGGCGGCGACCAGGTCGGAGGCGACGGGATGGACGGGCACGTCGTCGGCGACGCTCAGCAGGAAGACCCCGACGCCCCGGGAGAGTCCGGCGTAGGCCATGTATCCCGGGACCCGACCGGCGTGCTGGTCGATCTGGGGCAGACGCCGCCGGGTCTCGGCGGAGAGGAAGCCGGGAGCCCGGGCCCCGCGATAGAAGCGGTCCAGGTCGACCACCGTGGAATACAAGCCACCGGAAGCGCGCTCCCCCGGGCCGGGGGCCGGCGAGGCGGCCGACGGGAGGAACCGCCCGCCTCGCCAGGAGACGGCGATCGGTCTGGGGTCCCCCCGATCGAAGCCGGTCTGTCCAAGGCCGAGGGGGTCGAGGACGTGCTCGGTGAGGAGAGCGCTCAGGCTGGAGCGGAAACGCAGGGACAGGGCGTGACCCAGCACGAGGTAGGCGCAGTTCGAATAGTGGGGGGCGCCGGCGATCTCACCTTCGGGACGAGGGCGACTCCGGAGGCAGCGGTCGACCAGGACGTCGACGGGATCCTCGGCGCCCCGCCCGCCGTCGGGCTCCCGGGGGAAACGGGACCGATGGCGCAGGATCTCGTCGACGGTCACCTCCCCATAGGCACCGGCGTCCGGGAGCAGGTCGCCGAGCTCGGCGTCGATGGCCAGGCCGTGCGCCTGCATCAACCGGCCGACGAGGGCGACGACGAAGTCTTTCGTGATCGAGCCGATCGGTGCGCGAAGAGGGCCGTCGATGGGATCGCCGTCGGCCCCCAGCACGGGGCCGAGGCGCGCCTGCCAGAGGAGTCGGTCCCCACGAGTGACCCGGACCTCCCCGGCGAAACGACCGGCGTCGACCAACCGGGCGAAGTAGGCGGCGAGGGCGGGGGCGGTGACCGGCTCAGATGCCTCTCCGTCCGCCGGGTCATCGGCGGACCCTCGACCCGTGGATGCCGCCTGAAGGGGGGTCGGGGGCCGAGCCGTCGGAGACGCGGATCCTGCCGACGCGGACCGCGCGCCACCCCCACAGGCGACGACCAGCAGCAGGACGAGGGCAGCTCCGTGGGGCATCCCGCCTTCCTTGTACTGGCATCGGCTGATGGGTGCGACCCCCGGCGAGGCGAGCGTTGGGGTCCGCGGCGGTCGCCGAGGGGAATGCGGTAGAGTGCCGAGGTGATCGGACGTGCCTTGGCCCGCGGCTTTCTCGCCCTGACCGGCTGGAAGCCGGAAGGGACCGTTCCCAGGGGACGCTGCGTGCTCATCGCGGCGCCCCACACCTCGAACTGGGACTTCCCCTACACGCTGGCGGTCGCTGCAGCGATGCGCCTTCGGATCCGTTGGATGGGGAAGCACACCCTGTTTCGCTGGCCCTGGGGGCCGGTGATGCGGGCCCTCGGCGGCATTCCGATCCAACGAGACCGCCGGTCCGGGGTGGTGGACGCCGCGGCGGCGTTGCTGCGGGAGGCGGAGGGCGACCTGGTCCTGGTGGTCCCCGCCGAGGGCACCCGTTCCCGGGTCGATTACTGGAAGAGCGGCTTCTACCACATCGCCCGAGCGGCGAAGGTGCCCATCGTCCTGGGCTACCTCGACTTCCGGCGGCGGCGAGGGGGCTTCGGTCCCGCCGTCCCCGCCAGTGGGAACGTCGTCGAGACCATGAACCGAATCCGGGCGTTCTATGCCGACAAGGTGGGCAAGCACCCGGAGCGGTTCGGGCCGATCCGGCTCCGGGAGGAAGAGGCTCCGGCGGTCCCCGCAGCCCTCAGGGAAACGGTCTCCCTCGACGGGCCGCCCGCGCCGCCGACGGTCGGGGACCCCGGCGCGCCCACCGGCGCGGGCTGAAGGACCCGGGGGACCACCTCGTCGGAGACCCCGGCCGGACGGCCCGGGGCGATATTTCTCAGAGGGTCGGTCAACATCACCGACCGAGCCGCGGAGCCGAGGCGGCGTCGGCTGCAAGGCGCGGCGACCGGAGCTCTCAGGCGGAGCTGGCGGCGGGGTCCAGGCGGATCGGCAGCCGGCGGACGGGCTGACCGGTCAGGGCGCGGACCGCATTGGCGACCGCCGGGGCGATGGGGGGCGTGCCCGGCTCGCCGACGCCGCCAAGGGGCTCGCCGCTGCGGACCAGATGCGTCTCCACCACCGGCATCTCGCTCATCCGAAGCAACGGGTAGTCGCCGAAGTTGGCCTGGACCGCCCGGCCGCCCTCGAAATCGACGCGCTGGTGGAGCGCGGCGGACAGGCCGAAGGCGACCGCGCCTTCGATCTGAGCTTCCACCGTGTCCGGGTTGACGACGTCTCCGCAGTCGAGGGCGGTGGTGACCCGGTGCACGCGGACGGCGCCGTCGGGACCGAGGGAGACCTGGGCCACCTCGGCGATGAAGCTGCCATAGGCCTCGCAGACCGCGACCCCCTGGGCATGGCCGGCGGGCAGGGCGCCGCCCCAGCCCGCCTTCTCCGCGGCGACCTCGAGCACCCGGCGGTGCCGCGGGTGGTCGCCCAGGAGAGCGAGGCGGCCTTCCACCGGGTCCTTCCCGCCGAGGGCCAGGAGCTCGTCGAGGAAGCCTTCGACGAGCCAGGTGTTCTGAGAGTGGCCGACGGAGCGCCAGTACCAGCAGGTGATCGGCAAGGTCGGCCGGGCGTAGGTCACCTCGACGTTGGGAATCTTGTAGGGCAGGTCCGCCGCCCCGGAGACCGCCGCGCGGTCGACGCCGCGCCCGGGGCGGATGGGGGCGGTGGCGAGGCGCATCACCCAGGTCTCCGGCAGCCCATCCCCGCCGACGACGCCGGAGAGCCGGGCGAGCCCTCCCGGCCGATAGCGACCGCCCTGGATCTCGTCCTCCCGGCTCCAAGTGAGCTTGACGGGCGCGCCATCCCCGAGCGCCTTGGCGACGGCGACCGCCTCTTCGACGAAGTCCGTCTGGCTCCGGCGACCGAAGCCGCCGCCGAGGAACGTCGAGTGCACCGTGACCCGGTCCTCGGAGACGCCGGCGATGCGCGCCGCCGCCTGCCCCGCCCCGGTGGGGGACTGGGTGGCCACCCAGAGCTCGACCCCGCCGTCCTTCACCGCGGCGGTGCA